>JAGRNC010000343.1 GCA_020440935.1 Leptospiraceae bacterium
CACCTTGGAACGAATGGTACGTGCTCCATTTTATAGCGATCGGCAAGATAATGAATACCCAGAAAAAAACGAGGCCCATAGCAGCAAGGCCATCATGGGCTCGGTTCTGGCCGCATCTGGTCTGGATTATTCTGGTGGGTTCCCTTGCCTACTTAGTGCAGCTCCAATCATTTGAGGCGAGAAGTCGCGAACGATTGTTGGATGCCTCGGCCATCTCCAATAGCCACATATCCGAAAACATTTACAATTCCGCGCGAATCCTATTTCGGTTGCGCAAAGATCCTACAATACAGAGGGCCGTGTCCAGAAACGGAGGCCCCTTTCGAGCCCAGTTTTCCAGTCGAATGGAAGAGTTTGCGCGTAACTACCCGGAAATCATCAAGATCCGATGGATGGATGAATCCGGAATGGAAAGGATTCGCATAAACCAGTATGACGGCAACATCCAGGTACTTTCGCCAGGAATGCTGCAGGACAAATCAGGGAGATACTTCTTCTGGGATGCATTAAAAACCCCGTTTGACTCGCTGTACGTAAGTCCGTTGGATCTGAACGTGGAGCACGGAAAAGTGCAGGTTCCGCACCGTCCCGTTCTTCGCATTGGGGTGCGAGTGAAGGACCATGAGAACCTCGATGCAGGCGTTTTGTTGATCAATGTGGATGCGCGGCCCATCCTGGAGCGACTGCAGAAATTCCGCGAGCGTGCAGATCTGGAATTGCATTTCATCAATCCGCAGGGCTTCTGGATGCTGGGCACAGATGAGTCCAAATCCTGGGGAGAGGACCTGAATAGGCCAGAGATGAGTTTTGCCAGAGAACACCCGGAGGTGTGGACTTCCATGCAGAGTAAGCCTACCGGCGAACTATTGGCCGGCGATGGGCTCTGGTTGTACAGCGCCTACAATCCGGACATGATACTGCTTACGGACGTTCGCTCCCTGGAAGTACCGCGATGGCGCATTGCCATTCGTATTCCAGCGGTCATAGTTGCCGGCTTACATTGGCCTTCCCTGTGGCGGTCTTTACTCGGAATGGCTTTTCTAGCTATCGCTGTTCTGTTTATCGATCATGGCCAACTCCGATTGCGGAGGTTACGCAGGCAGGCCGAGGCCCGCGAAAGAACAACCCATGACGAGTTACTGAAATCGGAACGACTGTCTTCGCTGGGCCGAATCGTGTCGGGGCTGGCGCACGAAATAAACACGCCCCTGGGCGCAGCCCGACTTACTTCAACTACCATTCGCGACCACTGCAAAGAATTGAGTTTAGAGGTTCGCAATCCCACCGATATGCCCCAGAATATTGCATTTATTCTAGAAGGAAACTCCATGATTGTAGATTGCCTGGATCAGGCATCCCGCCTCATCCAAACCTTCAAGCAACTTTCGGCAGACCGGGAGACCGTGCAGGTGCGAGAGTTTGACCTGGAGGAACTAATAGAAAACCTGCTTCAGATTTTGCATCCTCGTATAAGGCATTCGGGGCATAGAGTTCAGGTTTCTATTCCGGAAAAGATACGCATCACATCCTATCCGGGACCGCTGGGACAGATATTGCAGAACCTTATCGCCAATGCACTCGACCACGCATTTACCATTCCCGGAGGAACGATTCAGGTGGAAGGAATTCGGCGAAAAGGCCAGATTCAGATAACGGTGCAAGATAACGGTGTGGGCATTCCATCGGAATTATTAGATCAAGTATTTGAGCCATTCCTCACTACGATGCGCGGCCAGGGCGGCACCGGGCTTGGTTTGAGCATTAGCAAGGAATTGGTGGAGGGAATTCTGGGCGGAGACCTATCTGTAGAATCGCAATCGGACAGAGGCAGTCGGTTTACGGTACAATTTCCGGAGCGGATCCGAAACATTAGCCAGCCGATGTAGTCTACATTCAAGGCTGCGCTACAGGCAAACCAGATCCCCCGGAGCGAAAGGGCCCAGACATGACGGAAAAACGGGGCCCTACACCCGGCGCCCCGGCAATCAAATGGGCCACTGGGAATCTTCCGTTCCCGGCCTGCACCTTCGCGGCCTGCGCCTTCGCACGACTAGGGAGCCATGCGATAGCTCTCTTTTAGCGCCATCACCTTCTCAAAGATTTTCGTTTCGCGGCTCTCATTATGGGCCGGTCTTCGAATCATTTCTAGAAACAGCTTCTGTTGTTCCGCAGTGCTGGAACTTTTTTCATGCAGCTCCAGTGCATGCCTGCTAATATCGCGGACAAAAACCGAAAGTATCTGATCCAACACCAGGTTTACATCCGCAGGCGCATAAGGTCCGCCCAGGTCGGCCTGCTCAATAATCAAGGATGCATACGCAATAATTGAAAAGATTTCGCCAATGGAGAGCATCCAATCGATGTCTTTGCTTTGCTCCGGGGAAGGGGCGGCCTTCTCCAGCATCTTCACAAACGTTTCGATCTGCTGTACTAGAACATCGGTATTCGCGCAAGACTTCGCTGCTTTCGACTTAAATTTGGGCCGCCAGGGACCAAAAGGAATGGTATCCAGGCCTTTAGTGGTAGCTCCCTGATTAAATAGAAACTCTTCTTCGTTCGGAGACTCCGATGCAGCGACATCGGCTACGGCCTGTTCGTCAAACAAGAAGGATTGCATGAACCGAACAGTAAGCATCATATTGACGTGCACCGTCCCTTCCAGTTTGGGAAGCATGCGAATATCGCGCGTTGCAGATTCAAAGTACACATCCTTTTCGTATCCCCGCGCCGCTATCACATCCCACAGTCTTTCAATGACCTGTTCGCCTTCCAGGGTGACTTTCATCTTTACCAGTGGATTGAACAATAAATAGCGCCGATCCGATTCCGACGCTATGCGCATGTAATCTTTTGCCCGGTAACTGAACATCCGCATGGCTACCAGGCGAGCGTAGGCTTCGTTGAAAAGCTGCTTGATATGGGGAAAATCGGTGACGTAACTTCCATAGAGCTTTCGCGCCGCTGCATGATTTATGGCTTCGTAGAAACTATGGGTGGCAATGCCCACCGAGGCAAGACCCAGGTTGAACTTTGCAAAAGCTACGGTGGCCAACGAAGCATCCCAGGCATCCCGGCCGCGAAGGAGAATTTCACGGTCTGTAATTGGATAATCGTGCAGCACAAGCTCCGCCACGTACTTCTGCGAACGCACTACGTTTTGAGTGCATTCGTATTTTGCATGGTTCGTTTCTACCACAAAGAAAACGTATTCCTTCTTCTTTTCCTTGAGTTTGGCGAAAATCGAAACATACCCTGCTACGTTACCATTTCCGATGTAGTATTTATCGCCACGAGCGATGTATTTGCCCTCTCCATCGGGAATTAACTCCATATCGCTGGAGATCAGATCGGCGCCATGTTCCTTTTCTGATAATCCAAAGGCAAAGATGCCTCCCTCTTTCAGTTTGGCCGCAGTGCTTTTTTTGATTTCTTCATTGTCGCTAATCCAGATTGGACCCAGGCCAAGAATGGACACCTGCCAGGCATACCAGTGGCTCAAACTGTAGAAGCCCAGCAATTCGCTGAATGCAGTATTTCGCGCTGTGTCCCATCGGCAATCCGGTCCGCCGTAGGCAGAAGGAGTCAAAAATGTGTAGAATACCTCTTCATCCTTCAAGAACTTCAAGAAATCTTCGTACCATACCACTTCATGGTCTTCGCGCTTCATCTCCGCGAG
>JAGRNC010000344.1 GCA_020440935.1 Leptospiraceae bacterium
AGTTTGCCGTCGAATTTACGGTACAGCCCAAGATCCTTCCAGAGTTTCAGGCCTTTGATCTTATGCGCCTTCGCAATGGCCTCAAGATCATCCGCCATTTTCTGAAATGGATCACCGGACTCATCCAATCGATCGTAATTGAGGCCAGGAAAGATAACCAGTCTGGGACTCTGATGCCCTGCGCGAAGTGCGTCGTACTTCTCGAGAGTCGTGGTGAGCAAAGCGAGGTCTACGAACATCGAGATGTGATTCTTTGTCATCTCCTCGAATAGATCTTTCTTGTAGGAGGGAAACAGATGCCCATGGAATTCGAACACAGGATAGGCAGGATACTCCGGAATGTTTTCGGACTCGGGAACGATCTTGGACACCGGTTTGAAATATCGCAAAGCAATAGCTTCTTCTGTTTCTTCTGGCATGGCTCCCGAATGCCAACCTAGAAAATGAGCAATCTGCACCCTTGTAAATACGCGCACATCCTGGAATGCCCAGGCAATTAATAGTACATAGGAAAGTACCAGAAGTCCAATCAGTATCCGTCTGACAGTTTGATTCATTCTTCTATCCATTGTCAGATCATTCCTGTAGCGCTGCCTGGACCAGCGGCTCTGCCTCGAGAATCGCTTTCTTGAATTCTTCGAATTGATCGGGTCGAATGGTTACTCCCTTGGCTGTGGGTCTGTACTCACCGCTCTCTTTGTCTTGATACCAGATCCTAATATTGAACAGTTTTCTGCCTTTGAACTCGGACAGCTCCAGCCGGAGAACCTCTCCGGATCCACGATCCAGATCCTTCTGATATGACATAATACCTCCCAAATGCGCTTCCATTCCAAAAATTTAGTGAAAAATAACTGGGTTTCTAGCACCTGGTTTGCTTTCGCTTGACCACAAGGGCAATCGAAAAAATCTCGCCTATGGCCCGCAGATGTCAGGTATCCGGAAAACAAACAGGTTCCGGAAATACCGTATCCCATTCTCACAGAAAATCCAGAAGAAAGTTCAAAGTGAACCTGGTGACCAAGAAGATCTACATTGCCGATGAGAATCGTTATGTAACTCTGCGTATCTCTGCTCGCATGCTGAAGACTTTGAACCGAATTGGCGTGAAATCACTAATGAAGAAGTACGGACAGGATATCAAGGTTCTGGCCCGCTGAATTCTGAGCAAAGAAAGCAGTTCATTCAAACAGTTCATCGCCGGCTCAAAAAAAGATTTGGGCCGGTACATTGCCCCCTCCATTACACGAAACCGCATGAACTTTGCATCGCGGTAATTCTAAGCGCTCAGTGCACCGATGAGATGGTGAATCGTACCACTCCGGCTCTTTTTCAGGCATTGCCGGAATTGGAAGATTATGCTCGCGCTCCATTAAGCAAGATCGAAAAGCTAATCCATTCCACGGGATTCTATAAAAACAAGTCTAAGAACATCAAAGGGTTCGCGCAGAAGCTACTGTCCGATCATGAAGGACAGATTCCTCGGGATCTGGCATCGTTAACGGCCCTCCCGGGAGTAGGCCGAAAGACGGCGAATGTTGTACTCCAGGAATTATACAATATTCCTTCCGGAGTGGTAGTCGATACCCATGTGGCTCGCATATCAGGACTATTTCAATTAACCAGAAGCAAGAATCCTGTGATCATCGAACGGGACCTCATGGAAGTACTGCCCAAAAAATACTGGATCGACTGGTCACTGTATATGATATTTCTGGGACGATCAACCTGCACCGCGAAGAAGCGATTCTGTAGCGACTGCAATCTTAAGGATATCTGTCCGGCCAGTGAGCACCGAACTTGAAAGCCCATCGAACTCTTCGCTTCTAGATCAATCCCTGGAAAACCTCAAGGGCGTGGGCCCTGCGCGGCAGAAAGCTCTCGATAAGGCCGGCCTATTTTGCCTGCGCGATTTGCTCTATTACATCCCCAGGCGGTATGTTGATCGGACCATACTCAAAGATACAATGCTTGCCGAAGGCGATGCAACGATTGTGGTGCGTGTACAGAATTTCTTTGTCACCCATGGCCGGAAGTCCAGACTAATGGTGCAAACCCGCACCGAGAATGGTCAGCCGGTGAATCTAGTGTTCTTTCGCGGAATCCCCTATTTTCGGCATGCTTTCAAAAAGGACACCCTGTATGTAGTTTCGGGTCGCCTGGAATCCTATGGCGGTATGCAGATTGTCCATCCCGATTTTGAAAGCCTCGGCGATGACGATCAGTTGCTGCATGTGGGACGAATCGTTCCCATTTATCCAGGATCCGAACCTCTAAAGAAAGCGGGCATGGATAGCCGCGGCTTTCGAAGAATGATCCGCGAAGCGCTGGATCTACTGGCCGAATCAGGCGCGGAGAATCTGGAGACGATACCGGAAGCAATCCGAAAGAAGGAAGGCCTTCCCGGTCGCCTGCAGGCGCTGGAGCAGATTCACTTTCCCCGGGGACCGGAATCCCTGGAACCGGCGAGGCATTATATCAAGTTCGAAGAGCTGTTTCTATTTGGAATTCTTATGGCGCGAAAGCGAGCAAAACGCGAATCCTTTCCTCGCGAGCTCTGGCCGCTGCCTTTCGGAAAGAGCCAGTTGGTGGATCGCTTGCTGGCTCATTTGCCGTTCAAACCCACGGCAGGGCAGATCAGCGCGCTGGACCGGATTGTGCGCGATTGTCAGGGCGATGCTTCCCGGGCCTATTTGCTTCAGGGCGATGTGGGCTCGGGTAAGACATTGATCGCTTTTGCGGCGGCATTGCATTATATCGAAAATGGCATCCAGGTAGCCCTGTTGGCACCCACCGAAATTCTCGCGCGTCAGCACTTCGCTACTCTCAGCTCGTACGCAAATGCGGCCAGCATGATTACTGATCTGCAAATGGAGCTTCTAATTGGGGCCGATTCGAAGAAGACCCGTTCCGATGTTCTGGCACGCAACCGGGCTGGAGAGGTGGACTTGTTGATCGGGACGCACACATTGATCGAGGATGCAGTGACCTTTTCGAATCTGGGGCTGGTCATCGTCGATGAGCAACATAGGTTTGGAGTGGAGCAAAGGGAGAAGCTACGCCGCAAAGGCAAGAATCCGGACATGATTGCAATGACAGCCACGCCCATTCCGCGTAGCCTCTGTCTTACAAGCTTTGCCGATCTAGAACTGGTGCTACTCAAGGAGAAACCCGCCGAACGACAGCCCATCGAAACCATGTGGCTCAACGAATCCCGAAGACAGGGTTTGAACAAAAGTATTCGAAATCATCTGAGCAAAGGGGAGCAGGGCTTCATCGTTTATCCCATGATCGAAGAATCCGAAAAACTGGACCTCAAGGCCGCCACCGAGGCGTTTCAGGAAATTCAGGCAACGTTTCCGGAATTTAAAGTGGGCCTACTACATGGTAAACTGGGAAATGATGAGAAGCAATCAGTGATGGCTGCCTTTCGTGCGGGCCGATTGGACCTGTTGGTCACCACCACCGTAATTGAGGTCGGCGTCGACGTACCAAATGCAACCATGATGATTATCGAGCACGCCGAACGATTTGGAATTTCACAGCTACACCAGCTACGGGGTCGAGTCGGCCGAGGTAGTCGCAAGGGTTTCTGCGTGTTGTTATCGGAAAGCAGCAGCGAAGAAAGCCGCACGCGATTGCAGGCATTGGTGGACTCCGAAGAC
>JAGRNC010000345.1 GCA_020440935.1 Leptospiraceae bacterium
ATCCGCCGTGGGAAAAGTGCGCATATAGCCAGCCCCGGATGCCTTTGCCCCGCCGCAGCTGGTACGGGTAGAACAGAAACTCCCGCGGCTCATCCTTGTGGAAATAGGTCAATGTAACTACAAAATTTAGGACGACAAGAAACGCTGTGATGATTGACATACTGTTTTGTGCTGCGGCAATTCGGCCGCTGTTCCGACATTATAACGGAGCAATTCTATGTCATCCAGGGTTCAGAAAAAAATTGAAGCCTATCAAAAGGACCGTAAAGCGCAGGACGCATTCCTGGAGCAGTGTCGGCTTGTGCCTGTGGAGGCCATTCTATGGCCGGAAAATCATGCCTCCAGGTACGAGGCCGAGTATCTGGTTAAGAAAGGAAAGAGCCAGGTCCCTTTTCCGTTGATGGAGGCAGCGGACCGAATCAAAGTCGTAACATCTTTGTTTCACCATTGGTTCGGCGCCGATGCCAGCGCGCCCGAGCATCCGCTGGTTCTATGCTATTATCTGAACGAATTCCAGAAGCAATTCAGGCCTACTAAGCGAAAGCAAGTCTCTGCCGTGGCAAGAGCCACAAAAACGGTACTTCAGGAAAAAAAAGGAAAGAAGCCCACCGCCGCGGAACTCAAGAAGCAGGCCCGAGAAAAGGAAAAAGAGAAAAACTATAAGAAGCTTCAGACCCTAAAGAACAAATTATCCATAGACAAAGATCTGAAGAAAGCCGAATCCACGGAAATCCAGAAGGCCATTCTTGTGGAATTGCGCGACCTGGTCCGGGATCGAAGCGAGATTCTGGAAGGCACGCATGAAGTGCCTGCAAAGCGCGTGCGCGATGTACAGACCAGCGATCAAGAACTACGGCGCAGATTGGAAGAAGTGCTGGAAGAAAACGACGACATTCGTTCACAGCTGAAGCGCGAAACCACTCGGGCGGATTTGCTGGAAGAAGAAGTGCAGCGCCTCGCCGAACAAATTATTTCTTCGCCCACAACGATTGTGACTCGGGGCGATGCCTCCGAACTGGAAAGCCTGAAACAAGAATATAACCTTCTTTCCCAGAAGTACGATGCTCTGGTAAGCAAGAATATCGATCTTTCCAATCGATTGAGCCGCGTAGACCAGGCCCGTGCCCTGGAGCAGGTGCTGGACAATCTCCGGGACCGTGTCAACAGCGTAATTCGATCTGGAGTTTTTAAAGAAGAAATCTTGCTTTCTCGGATCCGAAACGAAGTGGAGCAGTTGCAACGCGCCAGACTGTATCTGGGCCGTGCATTGTTTGATATGGGGATGCTTTATCTTCGAATGGGCAAGAAAGAGGCCGCATTTCAGGAGCTCCGCGCTGCAAGAGAGCTTGGAGTAGAAGATCCCGAGGCCGATCGGTTTATGGATTCGGTCCGTCGCTGATTGAAGGCATTAATCCAAAGAGTTCTGGAAGCCCGCGTGCGGGTGGATGGTCAGATAATCGGTGAGATTGGTCCTGGAATGCTCGTGCTTCTGGGCGCCGAGTCTACCGATACAGTTTCCATTTCCGATGCGCTGAGCGCCCGACTACTCAAGTTTCGTATTTTTGAAGATGATGCGCAAAAGATGAATCTTTCGCTCAACGATACATCCGGAGAAATTCTTGTAGTATCGCAATTTACCCTGGCCGCAGATTTATCCAAGGGCAACCGGCCTTCCTTTACGACGGCGGCTCAGCCCGATCAGGCGCGGGAGCTTTATTCTGGATTCGTGGAAACGTTGCGTCGATCGCATGCAGGAAAGATCGCCACAGGACAGTTTGGGGCGAATATGAAAGTGGAGCTCATCAACGACGGCCCGGTGACCTTTCTACTGGAAGAGCCGCGAAAGTAGGGCGCTCATTGGAATCTTGCCGGTGCGGACCATTGGGAGTCCCTAGGCCACAGCTTCTTTTCTTCTTACATCCACCGAAACATGCACTTTATGCTTTCCGCCGCCGAATAGTACGCCGCGCAGAGGACTCACATCCTGATAGTCCCGGCCGGCGGCAGCCTGAACATACTCATGGGTTCGCGGCTTTCCGTTGGTAGGATCCAGATCGATCCAGCCCAGTTCGGGAATGAAAATCGAAACCCAGGCATGGCTGGCATCGGCCCCCTGCAATCGCGCCTGACCTTCGGGCGGATAGGTCTCAATGTATCCGCTGACGTATCGGCAGGGAAGACCCAGGCTCCGCAAGGCAGCCAGAAATATATGCGAGAAGTCCTGACAAACACCCCGGCGAATCGAAAGTACTTCCGAAAGCGGGGTCAGTATAGTCGTTGCCTCGCCATCGTAGGTGAACTCGGAGTAGATTTGTTGATTGAGAGCCAGGGCGGCCTCCAGGATGGGCCTGCCCGGAGTAAACTGCCTGGAGGCCAGCTCGGCGTAGGCTCGGCCGGTGGGAACGAATCGCGAAGGCAGAGTAAACTGAAGGACATCCAGGTCTTCCGGAGCCAGCGCTCGCTGGATCTGGTCGCGCACCAACTCAAAAGCGGGAGTGGAGGATGGATCGGGCAGTTGAATATCGTTGGTGATTACATCGGTACTTGCGGTAAACTCGATATGCGAATGGGGCTGCTCTATGGAAAAGTAGTGGATTGCATTTCCAAAATAGTCTCTTCGCCGGTGATGGCTGGAAGGCATGGGGTTGCAATCGATGCGCGCGCTGCGCACAGTCTGCCAGATGCTGTCCTGGGGCTCCATCAGCGCCAGGTTCTGGCATAGCGATACGGTTTCTTCATAATCGTAGCGCGAAACATGGGTCACGGAATACTCAGGCACCGAGGTCCTCCATTTGCTGGCTTCTTTCCTGATACTGAAAGTAGCGGTTGCTGATGGCATCGGAGATTCGATGCAATAGGTTCTGGCAATCGAGGCAGAACTGACGTAGCATTTCGGGCTGCAGTCCGCCGGTAGAGTCGAAGAGAGAATCGATTTCCATTAGATGAATTCTAGAGTATAGCTCAAGAGCCAGCTTGTTCTCAATAGTCTTTTCGCCGGAATCCACACCAGGTAGTTCGCCGCTCATGGAATAGATTTCATCGATCTGAAACATGAGCGATCGTGGATTGGTGCGGTCAAAGATGAGAATATCCAGAACGCTGCGGGCATCCATTCGGTTTCGGTACCGTCGACGGTAGGTTATAGCAATGTCATTGATTCGCAGAATGGCAAATAGCAGATCCCACCAGTCCAGGCGATGGTCCGTGGACAGGGCAAACAGTAAACGAAGTAAAAACAGGCTTCGCTCCAGTCGCCGTCCAATGCGCGGAAAGAAATAGGACGCTTCGCGGCTCATATTCTCGGATAAATGCCCGGTGAGCGAAGTTAGCAGCAGAATGATACGGAATAGTTCATCGGAAATTTCCGCCGGATCCTCGCTACGCAGATTGGCCAGGGTCTCTTCCAGCCCGGAGATCACCCGTCGCGTATCTTCGGATAGCCGATCGCGAATACGCCTTCCGGACTGAGCCACCGCCGAAAGATCGTGGGCCAGCGATCCCGGATCCGCTGCACCGGAAAGCATGTATTGGAAGAATGTGGCTCGGTCGAGGACAGCCCCGGTGCTGGAAATGTCTCCCAGGATTTCTACGAGGTAGCCCTGCAAGGAGCTTCCGTATCCGGTCATTTCGGAACCATCTTCTACAATCACGCGCAGGAATCGG
>JAGRNC010000346.1 GCA_020440935.1 Leptospiraceae bacterium
AAGGAATATGTTCGGAGGCTCATGGAAGAAGTTGGATTCCAGAAGGTGTCCACCTATGGAGATTTCAAAGAAACATATCGTGAAGATGAGCCCGACTTCTGGATCCATGTAGCCGAAAAGAGTTACAATCAAGGAGAAGGCTAATGAGCGATAAAAGTTATTCAGGAGTGGTCGAGAAGGCCAGGGAATATTATAACAGCGACGACGCAGACAACTTTTATTACGATGTCTGGGGCGGCGAAGATATCCATATCGGTCTGTATCAGGGGCCGGAAGATCCTATCCGTGCCGCCAGCCAGCGCACCGTGGAAAAGATGGATTCCTGCTTGAGCAACCTCGGCAAAGACAGCAAGGTTCTGGATGCGGGAGCGGGCTTTGGCGGCGCTGCCAGGTACCTTGCCAAGAAATACGGATGCCAGGTGGTTGCCCTCAACCTCAGCGAGAAGCAGAACGAACGCGATCGTCAGATGAACAAAGAGCAAGGACTCGACCATCTCATCGACGTTGTAGACGGGGATTTTGAGAATCTGCCTTACGAAGACAATGCATTTGACGTGGTCTGGTCCGAGGACTCTTTCCTGCACAGCGGCAATCGCCAGAAGGTCATGCAGGAGCTATATCGTGTATTAAAAAAGGGCGGGGAATTGATTTTCACCGATCCCATGCAGAGCCCGGATGCGCAGAAGAAGGACCTGCAGCCAGTATTGGATAGAATTCATCTGGAAACTATGGGTTCCTTTGAGTTCTACAAGAAAGCGGCTAAAGACCTGGGAATGGAAGTGGTGCAAATCCTGGATTTATCCCATCAGCTTCCCGAGCACTACTCACGCGTAGCGGCCGAGCTCAAAGAAAAGACGGCAAAGATGAGCCACATCAGCAAAGAATATGTGGATCGAATGCTACAGGGATTGGCCCACTGGGTAGAGGCTGGAAAAAAAGGCGCCCTGAATTGGGGTATTCTACATTTTAGAAAATAAAGGATCCAGGCTAAATCGATGCGCCTGCCTGCGCATGCGAGGTAAGCTGCAGACCTGTCTTCAGAGATAGCTGTAGCGCTCCGGCGGCAGACAGTTGAAAAGCCGGGCAGTCCGGGTTACAACGAAGAAAGCCGCCTGTAAAGGGCGGCTTTTTCTTTATGCAGCGATGCAGCAGCTGGCTCGGCCTCTGCCATCGTTGCGGTTCAGCTTTGTAGATCCATCGACTCGCGCTCCGCATTGACTCTGGCTTTCTTTGCGTTTGCCTTTTCCTGTGCATCCAACTCGGCCGGCGGAAGGAATTTGCGGGCCCGTCCGGGGTCGCTGCGCAGAGCCTTTACCAATCCCCAGCAGGTCAGGATTAGAATAATCGAAAGCGGTAATGCGGTGGTGAGGGCAGCCGTTTGAAGCGCTACCAGTCCATCGGCGCTGGCTCCTCCAGTAATCAGAAGCACTGCAGCTACCACGCCTTCCATAACGGCCCAGAAGATTCGCTGCTTGATGGGTGGCTCATGATGCCCTCCGGCCGTTATCATGTCCACGACCAGCGAACCCGAATCCGAAGATGTTACAAAATAGCCGGTAATGACGATGGTCGCCAATATGGCCGTAATGCTGGCAAGCGGCAGTTTATCTAGAAGCATATACAGCGCCGTAGGTAGCTTCTGCGGATCGGTGACCGCATCGGCGATTTGATCGGCGCCACCACCAAATAGATCAAAGTAGATGGCCGTATTACCAAATACGGTAAGCCAGAAAAATGTGATGATGCTTGGTACCAGCGATACACCCAGAATAAATTCACGAATGGTGCGACCTCTGGAGATACGGGCGATGAACATACCCACGAATGGGGACCATGCGATCCACCAGGACCAGTAGAACAAAGTCCAGTTCTTCTGCCAGTCATGCCATTGCGGCGTTTCGGATTTGTAGGCGGCCGTCCAATAGGTTAGATGCACAAATTGCGCGGCGTAATCGCCCATGCTCTGTACCCAGGATTTCAGTAAAAACAGCGTCGGCCCGGTGAAGAACACAAAGAGCAGTAGCAAGAATCCCAGTACAATGTTAATATTACTGAGATACAATATGCCCCGCTCCAACCCCGAAACAACAGATATAGTGGCTGCGCCAGTGATACAGGCGATGAGAATCACCTGATTCTGCAGAGATAGATCAAGAATTCCCGCATAGTGCAATCCAGCATTTACCTGCATTACGCCAAAGCCCAGGGAAGTGGCCAGCCCAAACAGAGTACCGAGCACTGCAAACGTATCGATAAGGTTACCGATGGTACCTTCCACGCGCTTTCCAATGAGAGGATAGAAAATGCTTCGAAGGGATAGGGGCATGTCTTTGCGATGCGTGAAATAAGCCAGGGCCAGTCCTATGACAATGTAGATGGCCCAGGCATGAAGGCCCCAATGAAAATAGGTTAGCACCATTGCGTTTTGCGCCGCATCGATGGTCCGTGGAACTCCCACAGGAGGTTTCATATAATGAGTCATGGGCTCGGCAACTGAATAGAATACCAGGCCGATCCCCATGCCAGCGCTGAATAGCATCGCAAACCAGGACATGTAGCTGAACTTAGGTTTTTCGTCATCGGGACCCAGACGAATACGGCCATACGGGCTGAAATAGAGCCAGACCACAAAAATAACATAAAATCCGACGCAAAGGATGTAGAACCAGCCCAGATTGTAAGAAATGAAATCCTGAATGGCGGCGAAATAGGATTTCATCGCTTCGGTAAACATTACACCGAGAAATACAAACAGGAAGATCAATGCAGCGGAAAGGGCCGACACATACGGATTGAGGTGCAGCCCAAATCTGTTGAAAATCTTCATGCTGTTACCGTCTCAGATTGGAGGAGGCTTTCAACCGGTTTTCCATTTTTCTGAAACAGTTGCCGCGCACAGGGCTTTTCGCAGCTTTGTCCTATGCTATTCTCGGAAAAAGAGATCACCCTGCAGGATGCATTGGAGCATGGTCTGACAGAGGAAGAATTCTTACAGATTTGTAAGTATCTGGACCGTAATCCAACAGTGACAGAACTGGGTATCTACTCCGGGATGTGGTCGGAGCATTGTAGCTATAAAAATTCCATACTATTACTGAAGACTCTGCCATCCGATTCGCCGGACTCGCTTGCGAAAGCAGGCGAAGAGAATGCAGGAGCGCTGGACATTGGCGAAGGTCTTGCCGTAGTATTTAAAATCGAATCCCATAATCATCCTTCGGCTATTGAGCCCTACCAGGGCGCCGCCACCGGAGTGGGCGGAATCATGCGCGATATATTTACTATGGGCGCGCGTCCCATTTGTTCGCTGAACTCTCTTCGCTTTGGACCTCCCGATGAAAAGCGTAACCAATATTTGCTAAAGCGAGCAGTGGCCGGAATCGGCGATTATGGCAATTCACTGGGCATTGCTGTGGCGGGTGGCGAACTTTTCTTTGATCCCTCTTTTTCGCGTAACTGCCTGGTCAACGCCATGACCGTGGGAATCGTGGAGCATTCCGGCATCGCTCGCGCTCGCGCCGATGGTCCTGGAAATCCGGTCTTCTATGTTGGCGCCACCACTGGAAGAGATGGTATACACGGCGCCAGTTTCGCTTCCAGAGACTTGAGCCAGGAATCAGAAGAAAAACGCAGCGCGGTGCAGGTGGGCGATCCCTTTATG
>JAGRNC010000347.1 GCA_020440935.1 Leptospiraceae bacterium
CTGATCTACATCACTTTTGTAATTAGCAACCTGGGCCCCAAAAGCCTCAACAATGGAGTGTCGATTCTACTGGTTCGCGACGGTAAGGTGCAGGTCTGGACCAAAGAGTACGACTACCAGACCCTGGAAGCTACTCCGGGTAAGTTCGGACACAAATCCTACATGAACTGGCTCCGGTACGAAAATGGAAAATACTACGTTGAGATCGATCAAGGGGACAAGAGTACTCCGGTGATCAAATTGGCACTGAGCCCATACGGGCCGGGACTTGGACTGTCCGACGGACCAATCCAGCTAAAAGACGGCGGATTTATTCGATTCGATGTTCCGGTGGTAAGCGCAAAGGCCACCGGCCATATCATCATGGACGATAAACGGACCGAGCTTAGCGGAATTGCAGGAATGGAATATTTGAACGGAAATCGTCCGGTGCATACGTTTGCCAAACGATTTCATCTGATTCGATCCTACCACCAGGGAAATGGCTTCTTTGTAGGCGGCTTTTATGGCACCGACGATGCCCCGGTGCGCACATTGATTCATGCTAAAGTGATGAAAGGCGGGAAGCTTCTGGATAGCGGCGTAGTAAAAGATGTGGAGAACATCAAGGAATCCTACAATGGGTTCTCCGGTTATACCATTCCGCAGTTAACGCTGTATAGAATGCAAAAATGTGCCGTGGAGGAAAAGACCGAATACTATAGCGGCGGGTACTACGTCCTTAGCAACATTTCCATTCTGTTACGAGCGGTGTTGCGCGTATTCTTTGCCAAGCCATACGTATTGCATTATTATTCCACCATTCGCGCCTGGTGCGGTCCGGGGGAGGCGCAAAAGCCATACAGTGAGCTTTCTGTAATAAAGCCCACTGCAAGCTTTCCGGGCGAGAGCACTTTCTATTTGATCAATCCTTGATCGCGGGCCCGGGACTCTTCCACGTAAAGTTCGCCGCCAAGTTCGCGAAATTCACGTGACTTTTCTTCCATCCCGCGGATGGCCGCCTCTGCCGTGGTCGATCCATTGGAGTTGGAGGAATCCAGGCCTTCCCCCTGGGCCGCCGTCGATTCGGTCGCGCTGGAGCCATTGGATCCCTTGGAATCATTGGATCCGTTGGAACCATTGGCCAAAGATTCTGCTGTGGCCCCATCCAGTTTTCGAATCTGCTGCGTGATTTCCATGGAGCAAAATTTGGGCCCGCACATGCTGCAGAAATGCGCCACATTGGCCCCTTCGCCTGGCAAGGTTTCGTCGTGATAGGATTTTGCCGTCTCTGGATCCAGCGACAGATGATACTGGTCTTTCCAGCGAAACTCGAATCTTGCTTTTGACAGCGCATCGTCGCGTAGCCTTGCCGATGGGTGGCCCTTGGCCAGATCTGCTGCATGGGCAGCAATCTTGTAAGTGATCACGCCCTGGCGAACGTCTTCTTTATCGGGTAGACCGAGGTGTTCTTTTGGAGTTACGTAACATAGCATGGCTGTGCCGTACCATCCGATCATGGCGGCGCCAATGGCCGAGGTGATATGGTCATAGCCCGGTGCGATGTCGGTGGTAAGCGGCCCCAGCGTGTAAAACGGAGCCTCGTGGCACCATTCCAGTTGGCGATCCATGTTTTCTTTGATCATATGCATGGGAACATGTCCGGGACCTTCGTTCATCACCTGTACATCAAAATCCCAGGCTCGTTTGGTAAGGTCTCCCTGGGCTTTGAGTTCGCCAAATTGAGCCTCGTCGTTCGCATCTGCAATGGAGCCCGGGCGAAGTCCATCGCCTATGGAAAAGGAAATATCGTAGGCAGCCATGATTTCGCATATCTCATCCCAGTGCGTGTATAAAAAGTTCTCCTTGTGATGGGAAAGCATCCACTTGGCCATAATGGATCCGCCGCGGCTTACAATGCCCGTTACCCTTTTTGCTGTGGATGGCACAAATCGAAGCAATACTCCGGCATGAATCGTAAAATAATCCACTCCTTGCTGCGCCTGCTCAATCAGAGTGTCCCGGAATAGATCCCAGGTCAAATCCTCGGCTACTCCGCCCACCTTCTCAAGAGCCTGATATATGGGCACAGTGCCTACAGGCACCGGGCAGTTTCGAATAATCCATTCGCGGGTTTCGTGAATATCTGCGCCGGTGCTTAGATCCATTACGGTATCTGCGCCCCATCGAATGGCCCAGACCATTTTCTCTACCTCATCGTCGATGGAACTGCGCACCGCCGAGTTTCCAATATTCGCATTTATCTTAACCAGAAAGTTGCGACCGATGGCCATGGGTTCCAGTTCCACATGGTTGATATTCGCCGGTATAATGGCGCGGCCCCGAGCCACTTCCTCCATCACAAATTGCGGATCTACATTTTCGCGCATTGCCACAAATTCCATCTCTGGAGTAATTTCGCCTTTTCGCGCGAAGTACATTTGCGTGGCGCGGCCCGATGCAGATTTTCGAGTGCTTCGCTGAAAGGATCCAGGCAGCGGCAGGATTCGCTCTTCTTGCTTTAAGTCAGGATTTCTGGCCACCCAGGATTCCCTGGGACTGGAGATGCCTTCGGTAAGAACTACGTTGTAGTCGGTTTCCGTGAATGGTCCGGAACAGTCGTACACCGGAAATGCGCTACCATCGGATAGTTCCACCTGGCGGTAGGGGACCCTGAGCTCGATGCCGTCCGATCGGGTTTTTGTAATATAGGACTTTTTGGAGCCGGGCAAAGGACCAAGAGTGATTTGTGGCGAAGTTGTCTGAGATTTGTTTTGCATTGGATATGCCTCCATATCTGGGCATACCGCGCAGGAAGAAGTGGACTGGATTCGCTTCCCTACGACGGTACAAGCCGTGTCAGGTTCCAGGGCTCCCCTGTGTAGTTGATGCTAAATCTAGATTTAGAATCGAAGCAACAGAGTCTCAGATCGTACTTGCGATCACACCCAGCGGTAACTCGATTTTAGCGCCAATCCGTAGAGATGCAAGCAAAAGTGAGAAATGGGATGAATTTCCTATTCCAGCGGGCCCGAACAAGCGGTACACTCGCGTGGAATGAAATTCTGGCGATGGGAGCTGCTGCTAATCTTCGCTTTTCTCTGTGCGGGCGAGGCGTTCGGCGAACCGTTGCAGCTGGGAAATGCGCAACGATACAGTCCCGGTTACACCATGCAGTTCTACAATTCGCGAATTTGTAGTACGTTTCGTCGGGGCAAAGACCTGTCGCTGGCAGAATTTCTGCGCGAACCGGGCCCTCCCCGCATCATGAACGAGGAAACCCCTTCCTTTGGGCTTTGCAATGGCACCATCTGGGGAAAGTTACAGATCGAAAACCACAGCGGTTCCATGGATTGGATTCTGGAACTCATGCCGGTTTTGGATCAGGTTTATGTTTACCGACTGCGGCCCGGCGAAGATCCGTCCAAGCCCGACTCTTACGAGCTTCTGGGCATTACAGGCCGTGCCATTCCAATGAAAGATCGGCCCATGACTCATCGCAACCATGTAATTCCGATACAAATCGCGCCTGGTCAGTCCACCTATCTTATGAAATTTGTGGCAAACGGTCCTTTTTTCGTCCCGGCCACTTTGTTTTCCAGGGCTGCCCATCAAAAGCGTGATTACGATGAGCAGCTTTCTTTTGGCGCATACCTGGGGGTGGTTCTTGCCATTCTGGGAT
>JAGRNC010000348.1 GCA_020440935.1 Leptospiraceae bacterium
ATCCGCTGCAAGGAGTTGCTCTCCATCGGGCAGGTGCAGATGGAGTGCTCGCTCTTCGCTGAGGGAATAGGAATCACCCACTTTGTACGAGCTTGAAATGCATGACGTAACAAAAAGAAGGGAAACCGCTAGATAGAGAATCTGTGTGCGCATTCGCGGAGTATGGGCGCACACCTGGAATAGGTCAGCGGAAAAGGATATATTTTCTCAATTATTCTGGCGGAAGTTCTATGATCCGGCGCGAAACTTTCCGGAATTCGCAACAAGCAGGACCATTGCTTCGATGTAAGCCAGAACTCCCACAAACAGGCCTTCCAGGATCAGTTGTCCCAGACCCAGCCAGGACGCAGAGTCGAAAAGCCAGTAGCTCTGTGCGAAACAGTGGCCAGCCCAGGCAGAATTCGCTACCACCAGAAAGGTTACCGGTCCTGCGGTTAGTTTCCCGGATCTGAGCAGGCTCCACAGAATTCCGGAGTAGCAGCCGTAGCCCACGTTCACCGCTCCCATATAATGCGTGAAGCCCAGGGTCCAGCCGAACCATTCGCTGATCCAGGGACTGAGTCCCAGAGTAATCAAGCCAGCCACGATGCCGGCTCCGGAATCGAAAGCAAGTAGTCTTGAGACTGAGCGATGGGGCTGCAATGCACCCGAATTTGATTCTAGCATCTTTTCCTCTCCAGTCCACTGCAGGTCCCGCTGCAACGGTGGTGGGGAATTATCGAATCGATTTAGAATTAATCAAGCCGATTTTGCAGGTAAGAACGCGCCTTTCGATGGACGTCGCGAACTGGAACAATGTGTTCTACCGGAGACTGGCTGCGAAATGTTTCCGCCAGGCCTTCTAAATAGATGGTTTGGCGATTCCAGGCTTATCAGAAAGTCGCGCTGCCTTAATGCTTAGCTCTCTTGCAATAAATTGCCCATGGCTCAGTCCCAAATGATCTATCCTACGATGATTTCCAAAGAACAGGATCGAACCAAAACAGCGCTGTCGAATCCAGAGCATAAGATATGGACCTGCGCGAAAAAGCGGAATGGGCCATCGGGATGCAAGTGGTTCCGGAGTAATAGCAATACCAATAGCAAGGTTTGCCAGGTAATGATATGCATCTCCCAGCGGATCGCCGCCGCAGGAGACGGCTTCTGGGAATGGCGCAACGTTTCCGGAAATCAGCAATCTTCTTTCCAGGGACATCGGAAAACCGATGGCGCGGGTGTCCCGGCCGCGGGCAATGTGCCTGAGTGCAGCATGTATGATGAGAATGCTATCCAGTGCATTTTCGCAGCGACGAACCTCCGGGCATAGAAATAGATCTGGTAATGTAAGTGGTCTATTTTGATTTTCGAGCCATTCAATGAATGCCTTAATCGGCCCTCGCTTGAAGAACAGGTACGGAAAAGGGCCACGGAAATCGTCGGTGAATGAAATCAATGCAGTAACCAGAGGAATACTCTGGAAGGGGCCCCTGAGCTCTGGAAACTCGCTGATACTTCGCTGCATAGCTCGCAAGAGATTCGCGTCTTCCGGCTGCTGGTATTTTTTGTAATCAACCGAATTGACAAATTGCTGGTATGATTTATACTGCTGCATTGGCGGTGAGGTAGCAACCCCCGCTGCAGCACGGAGGAACATCAATGCAGCTCGCGGAAAAGAAAAGCCTTTTTGTTTCTCTCGTTGATGAGTCGGTTGCATACTGGCACTGCTATTTGTGGCATCACCGCCATCCCCGAACTCGTCTATTGCATCGTATTGGATCATATGTTTCTCTGCTTGGACTGGGCCTTCTTTTGGCGGGCCAGGGCTGGTACTTTGCTCCTCTGGGAATTGCCGTTGGCTACATGTTCGCATTCGCCGGACACTATATCGTCGAGAAAAATCGGCCACTCACATTCAAAGATCCCATTCGCGCCGGTATCTGCAACTGGGTACTCTTCTTCTACGAGATCTTTTTTGATGTTGAGGCAAAACTGCGCACACTGGAAAGTCTTAAGTTGAATACAGACCAGATGAGCTCTATCTAAAAGAAATGGCGTAATCTTAAAGCTTGTCCATTGGATTGATTAGGACTTCAGGTTGTGGCCACCAATAATTCCTCGGCATTGGCCGGTGGTCGCAGCCCATCGCTTCTACCAGAAAAATACTTCGCCGCCAGATCGTTGGCCGAAATATGCTGCGCCTTTTTGAATCCCGCTTCTTTTGCCAGTTCGAGGATTTCGTTCGGCCGGAAAAAGCTAATAAATGGAGTGCCACTGGCTTTGGCCCCTCGGGCGGATGCTTCTAAACCGGGCCGAACCTCGGCATCGGCCATATCCAGTGGTAAGAGGAAAGACATAACAAATATTGTGCCCGGCGCGAGCTTAACAATAGATTCCAGGGTACGCTGCACCGCTTCGCGGCTCAAATACATACTAACTCCCAGAGAAGTAATTAGGGATGGCAGTGAAGAATCAAAGCCTTCCTTCGCCAGTCGGTCCCACCAGGGTTCATCGGATTCAAAGTCGAATCCAACCAGGCGAAGATTGTCGGCAATTTCTCCGTATTGTTCCAGAAGGCGCCTTCGCTTCCATTGGATGTGGCCGGGCGAATCTACTTCATAAATGTTCATGTTCGGAACAAGATGGCCTTTCCTCTGGGCAAATGTGTCCAGGCCGGAACCAAGGATGACATACTGTTTTACGCTGCTACCATATTGTTCGAGAGCAAGATCGTCAATGTAGCGGGCCCGCGCCACAATCGAGGCCCGAAACGGCCGCGTGAAGTCTGGATTCATATCGCCCCGGTCTCTCCAGTCGGCGGGCGGATCGATGAGACTGATTCCTACGGAATCTTCCAGGACGTAAGGAGGGGCATCCACTTCCAAATGGAGGGCTCGCCAAAGAGCCACTCGGACTGCTGTACTATCTGGTCCTTCCCTATTTTCGCTCATATCTTCTAACTCTGTACTCCGAGAATGGCAGCCTACTATCTTTTACAGGCATTCAGGTGGGCCGCTTTTTCGCGTTTTCCGTTTCGCCGCATTCTGGTGCGGCAGTGACAAAATGCAACAATATGTTTCTGCTCTTCGAAATGCCTGAGGTCAGGGATTTCCAACTCCGGAATCGCACACCCCGGCGCTGAGAAGGAGGTGTGCAAACTGTGATTCCCACTCGCATATGCCTGGCCATGGTGCACAGAATACATTCGACATGATTGAATCGCTAAGCAGTGGGCATAGGTCTCCTTTCCGAAGAAAAAGAATGGGCGTATATCATTCCCGATTAACAAATAAGCATTTGCGAAAGGCCAGGTAACCCTTTCAATGTCGGTTCCAGAGCATTGAATAAATCCAGAGGATGAGCAATGCGAAGCCCGCCACGAGTATGGAGCCGCTAAAGAGAATGTCTGTAGTGATTGTTATGGAATATCTTTGCATCAACCCGGCCGCGAAGATCGAGGCCCAGGTTCCCACAGTCAGGGTAATACTTAGCCAGAACTTCCACCAATTCGGCCCCCCAACAAAAAAGTAGACCAATGATGCAGCAATGAGCCAGAAATAGAGGGTGAGGAGCGCAAAAATGGTCCATGCCGCATAATCGCATCGATCTATTTCTTCGGCGTTGGGATTTGATAGGTCGCAATAGGCAACATCGGGAACCAGGGCCTCCAGAGCGAGCCATCG
>JAGRNC010000034.1 GCA_020440935.1 Leptospiraceae bacterium
TATCGTTGAGTTTCGAATGCGATGGGCCAGGCTTGCATGTTCGCCAAATAGATCTCCCGGCTCCAGTTGCTTAACTTTCATGGAACCATGCTCAACCTGGAAGCTACCGTGCAATATGATGTAAAACTGATTGTCCTGACTTCCCTGGCGAATAATAACCTCGCCGGCCGTGACTTCGCGGCGTCGGCCAATGCGAGCAAGCTTATCATTTACATGATCCGCAAAACGTGAGAATGGTTGACTGCTTTCCAGATCGGCCCTGGTTTTCCACATGTTCTGCATTTGACCTACACGGTTTTCGGCCACCAGGAAGGAATACCAGGTTCTTTCGTCGATTGCGCAAAGCGTTACCGGAGTATTTGCCACAATAGAAGCGCTTCTCTCTTTCTGCTGATTCACAGCAGCCATCTCTCCAACAATGTCTCCCGCTTCCTTCACTGCCACTTCTTTGAGCTCGGAGCCGTCGTGGAACATTACGCTACATTTTCCGGTGAGTATGATAAAGATCAGACCTTTATTTTCTTCGCCCTGTTTCATAATCACATCGCCGGAATTGTAATGCTCAATTCGAATCTCATTCATGAGCGCGGCTGCCCAGCGATCGGATATTCCATCGAAGTGAGTTTGCAATACCAGCATCGCCTTAACCAGCAATGCCTGCGTAGCATGGTATTGATCATCGATTACGGCATAGCGTTTACCTGCACGGGCCATGGAGAATGTAGCATCGAACTCGGGCGGAAGGTCTTCCAGATGCATAAAGACGATCTTATCGGCGCTGGATTCGATGGAGTCTTTTGGGTTTCCATGAAGTATTCCCATTCCGCCATCGGGAAAGATCAAATCGTAAGGCTTGTGGTACAGAGACAGGATATGATCGTACTTATCGGAGCTAACCACTCCTTCGTCCCGCATTTGCTTGATATCATCCAGTGATTTGTTATCACCCACGAATACAATACGGTGCACTCTTCCCAGAGATTTCATTTCGAATGTGGCGCCGGCGGTGGGTATGGAATGTACAGTGTAATGTGGAATGATTTGCATCCCATAGAAGTCGTTTTCCTGATAGGGCTCCAGTTCCACAAAATCAAAAAATGAATACAGATCGTCGATGTTTAGCTCGGTCTGCAAAGAAAGCTTCTGCAGGGCCATCCAGTAGATCTCGCGAGTGCCCAGAAACTGAATCTTGTTATTAAACTGCAAAAGCGGGAACATGTTGCAGTGGTCGTCATGAATGTGCGAAAGATAAATCGCCTTGATTTGCTGACAGGATATACCGCGGGCATTGAGAGTCTCTTCAAGATAAGGAGGACAATCAATAACCATGTAATCGGAGTTGTAGTTTAACAGCAATGCCGAGCAAGGCTTGTTGGGAGTGAAGCCCGAGCCGCCGCCCAGTACATCGATTCCGAATCGAAATGGAGTCCTGGGAGTGTAGCTGGGTTTCAAATCGTATGCCAGCGGTTGTTTCTCGGTGAAATTAATATCGATGGTTTCGCCATCGATTCGGTAAACGTTTCGGTCCACATGGTCAATGGTACAGGGATGGCCATTTAACTCCACTTCCAACTGATCTTTCTTAAAGAAGCTGAATTGCACAAAGCCATCTATGCTGATTTCTTTGCCTTCTTTGTCTTTGATGGCAAGATAGCGCGATTCGTTGTACAGTCTTCGATAGAACTTGCTTGCTCCAATGGCGTTGTATTCCTTAACACTTGGACCCAGCAATGAGAGTTGCAGAAGCTGGCGATTGTTGCGCACCTGCTGCTTGTTGCCGGCAATGTTCAGTTTGTTTCCTTTCTGAAAGTTACCCATCAGAAAGAGAAAGTAATACAATGGAAACTCGGTACTGTTTTGCAGGGTTCCGTTCGCATGCAATGTGTCGGGAATAACAATTAGATCAGGAAATGGAATCTGACGAATCATCAGATGTTTGATGATCTCGGGAGGGCATCCGAATAGCACCGAAAAGTGCGGTCCCTGGTATATCTTTACGCCTGGAATAATATCTATAATGGCCATGTTACTTAATCGGTCTGAACGAACTCCTGAAACACAGGTTCCTGGAGCTATTCTGAAAATCAATGCAACAATAGATTGGAAAGGCCCCGGACTCCGAAAATAATTGCCCAAAAAGACAGCAATCGGTCCAGGACTATTTTTCAGCAGAGTTTACATCAACTGCAAAGCTTTACGAATCCAATCGGACGTAGAGGTTTCATTCGGATCCAATCCGGCGCTGCGATCTTTATCGAGTTTAATCAGCACTTTGCTTATTTGCGTATCTTTGTAACCAAGCTGAATCAATGCCTGTCGAACCAGCTCAAAAGTTTCATCTTCGGGTTCGGCCAGCAATTCGCCGGATTCGCTGAGCCCGGCACGGGCGGCGCCCTCTTCCAGTTCTAGCAATTTTAAGAAGCGCTTTTTCTTTCGATTTACTTCGAAGATTAAGGCCTCGGCAGTAGACTTTCCAATCCTTGGTATATGAACCAGGTGCTTTGCATCGCCCGATTCACAAATGGCCAGTAGACCGCGGGTATCCAGATGGCTAAGAATACTCAATGCCAGGGTGCTTCCAAATCCTTTGATGTCCTGGATTGTGCGAAACAGCTCCCTTTGCTGTGGATCCAGAAAGCCATAAAGTCGGTGCTCCTCGGGCAGGATTTGCTGGTGCACATGAAAGAATAGTTCGGCTTCCGAATTCTCCAGGAGTACTCGCTCCACTCGCTCCAGAACATTCAGCGGAACGATCATCTCGTACTCAACAGCGCCGGTGTCGACATACAGTCGCGTGCCGGCCTTCCTGGAAATGCTCCCTCTAATGCCGGAAATCATCCCTGCTCCTGCAATCGTTCGTATTCCAGATTGGAAATGGCGCTTGCGGCAATGGCGCATCCCAGGGCATCGGCGGCATCGTCCGGCCGGATTGGTTCAGATATATTCAAAAGCATTTGTACCATGCGCATCATCTCGGGCTTTCTGGACTTTCCTGATCCAGTAATCGATTGCTTGATCTGATTGGGAGTGAGCTCCACGGGAACGATCTTTTTCTGTCCCAGAGCGGCCAGTAACACACCGCGCGCCTGGTACACCCCTTCGGCGGTGGTGATGTTTTTGCCAAAGAACAGGCGTTCCATGGACACTCGATCGGGCTGTAGTCGGTCCAGTAATTCCACAAATTGATTCTGAAGCGATGCCAATCTGAGCGCCAGCGGAAGGCCCGCGGTTGTGGTCATCGCTCCATAGCTGTGCAAAGTGGGCTGGTTGAGCGAGGATCCCCTGAAAGAAACGAATCCCCAACCGGTTATCCCGAATCCGGGATCCAGCCCCAGGATTCTCAAGCCATCTTCTCCATCTCTGCATACAGTTCGTCGCTTAGATGCATATTATGATATACTGCCTGCACATCATCGTGCTCTTCTAGCTGCTCAAGAAAGTTAAAGATGCTCTGTGCGCGCTCCGCATCGACTTGAATTTCGGTACCTTCCATCGGAAGATATCGAATACCGGATTCGCTGGTTTGCCAGCCGGCACCGCTGATCGCCTCGGCTACTTGCGCATAATTATCGGGAGTGCAGAGTATCTCAAAGCTTTCTTCGTCGTTCTTCATATCTTCGGCGCCAGCTTCAATGGCCACTTCCATAACCTGATCTTCTTCGAGCTTGCTACCATCTTCCTGGTTTCTGGGCACGATAATCTGACCGCGGCTTTCGAACAATCGGCTCACTGCATTTGCTTCGGCCAGGTTTGCATTATACCGATTGACCATGCTTTTGATCTCAGGAGTGGTCCTGGATTTCTTATCGGTGAGCGCTTCCACGATAATGCCAACGCCGCCAGGTGCATAAATTTCGTACACAACTTCCTCGAAGGTCTGTCCCTCTAATTCGCCAGCGCCCTTCTTTATGGCGCGTTCAATGTTATCGTTGGGCATGTTTGCCGCCCGCGCCTTGGAAACGGCAATGCGAAGGCGCGCATTCATTTCCGGGTCGCTTCCGCCCAGACGCGCAGACACCATGAGCTCTCTGGAAAGCTTTGTGAACATGATTCCGCGTCTTTTGTCCGCGCCTTCTTTCTTATGCTTGATATTGGCCCACTTGGAATGCCCTGCCATGTTTTCTCCTTCGATCCTTCTAATGTTTGCGATTCGCGACTTTACTCGGTCACAATTTCCAGTTCTTCGATGTCCCCCACTCCCTGGCGTACAAGCACGAAATGATTTCCGGTGCAGTCCAGAATGGTGGAGAAATTATGATGCCTTTTTCCGCCTTCCACAACGGCGGCGATTCGGTGTCCAAATTGTTCGTCTAGATAGTCCGCATCGGTGGCAAATTCATCCGGACAGATAATAGATGTGGATACCAGAGGTGTGTCAACCATCTCCATGATTGCTCGATGCAGCGGATGGTCCACAATTCGAATTCCCACTTCTTTTCGCTTTCCCGTTCCTCGACGGTCCATTTCCCGATTTGCGCTCAGGATAAAAGTGTACGGACCGGGTGTATGCGACTTGATAAATCGAAATGCATAGTTTGGGATGGTACGAGCGTAATGGCTTGCCATGGCCACGTCTTTGCAAAGTAAACTGAGAGGCTGATTCTCGGAAATGTCCTTTAGCTTGTACAATTCCGAAATGCTCCTGGGCGAATCCAGGCTGCAAATAAATGCATATACCGTATCGGTGGGAACGATAAACACTTCTTCGCGGGATAGCCCATCCACAATTCGCTGAATGGTGCGTTTTTCCGGATTCTCGGGATGACAGGGTAAAATCATAGAGTCTTTAATTCCAATATTTGCTGCAGGGCCTCCTCCCTGGAAGAAGGAAAAAGTTCGCTTGCAGCGGCTGCGGCATCGTAAGCCCGAACCATCAATCGCTCAAATGAGGTGATGCGGCGGGATGCCCTCTCCTTGAGCCGCAACGACAAAAGCCGGCCAAGCAATTTGGACTTTTGGGCATCCCTACATACCGATGCGGGAAAACCCGGTATGGTTTCAAGCAAACTATAAAGCGCGCTGTCGCAGATCAATCGATGGTATTGGTCCGGCAAAGTGGCCTCCAGAAAATCCGAGTACACCGGGGCCCTAGCATCGTTGCTGCCAGCCCGGGCGTGCTTCATTGCAGCATTGTTGGACGGCATGCTGCCAGGCTCGGCGGAATATGTTTGGCTTTGCGCTGATCCCTCGCTCGCCGCATCCAAGGACTCCTCGGCCTCTTTAGCGCGACAATCGTAGTTCAGACAAATGGACGCGCCATAGAACGAATAATTCTGCGAATCGGCTTTTCCGGTGCGCGCCGGATGAATCAGGCAACCCGGACGGCCCGGTTCGATGTACCCCAGGAAAGGGCACACGTAGATCTCTGGATTGTGCCGCGGTATTTTCGATTCTTTTTCTTCGCGCTGCAATCGGTATCCACGAAATAGATTTTCATCCATATGCAGCGCGTGGAATTCCTGGGTTCGTTCTTGCAGGATAGAGCTCATGCCGGCATCGGTCTGGAGATTGGCGATGCCACAGCAGGCAAAGCAGGATACCGTGGATTTCTGACAGGCATTCAAGGAATATCGCTCCAATCCAGCATGGAATAGTTGAATTCGGAGCGCTCTGGATCCATATAAACATACGGAGAGAGCGAAAGTAACGTTCTTTTCGAGCTATTAAAAAAGCAAAGCTGTCCAGCCGACTTCTGCATTGCCCTGGAAAGCGAAGCATCCTCCATCTGGCTGGGAAGGATTCGAATCTCCGATATTCCCGGACCGCGCAATTCCAGAGCATCGCCGGCCCCGTCTTTTAAGAATACAAAGCGATGCCTTCCCATAAAAGAAAGGTCAGTAAGCAAGTTGTCATAAAGGTATTGAAACGTTACAAGATAGGCATCGGTATTTGCATCTTCTGATTGAAGCGCCTGGCTCCATTTCAATAGTTTCTCGATGTTATCGCGGTGTAAAAAGAAGGACTCCACCATTCCTGGAGCAGAAAGCTCTACGCCCAGCGAATGCACCCGATTTAAACCTTCGAAGATCTCGCCGCACCAGTCGTTGAAATCCATATTGTGGTCCAGTCCCGCTATACGGATCTTGAGGCTGGAAAGATTACTAAAAAGAATGGCGCCGCACAACCCCAGGGTATGAAAGAAGGAGCGCGATAAAACTTCGAGCAGCGACCTACTATCGGGGGAATCCGATTCTTGCAAATCCAGGAATTGTTTGTACAGGCGGCTTACCGGAAATGGATATTGTTGCAGGATTCTTCGCGATGTAAGGATATTTCGGCTGGCATCAAAGGTGCGTCTATTTCCAGAACGAAAAATCCGGGTCAGTGGATTCCCGTGTAAGTTGTAGGCGGCCCAGGTTAGATCGTCGGAGGGGAATACCTGCCGGGCATGTTTTCGCGCATCGAAGATGGCCTCTCCCACCGATCGCTCCTCAAACAAAGAACGGTAGAATTGCAGCGCGAATTCAAAAGTTCTGCTGGAGTCCCGGATTTCCCAGCTTGTGCCAATATAGGAAGCAATGCCGGCGCGCAAAAAAGCGCCCGCCAGGTGATTGAATCGCGTACCTTCTCGAAGATCATCCCGATAATTCGGCATACTCATACAACTATTCGAGAATACCAGACCCGGCAATGAACCCATCTTTTCGATTTCACGTGCGCGTAAAATCTTCCCTTCGGGAAGAAGCCAACCACTCTCTTTCTGTCTTGGATCGTAGTGCAGATGGCCCGCATAATGAATGATGTCGCGATCACGAATCGCTTCCAGAAGCTCCAGCTTTCCCAGCCGCGGCCCCGTCAGTAGCTCCACGTCGATGCGGTCCGAGCTCACATCCGCATTTAACGATTCCAGTAATCCTTCCCCTTCGCGGCGCGCCCAGTCCAGATCTTCGGTGGGATCGGCAATAATCAGTACTTTGAGCTTGTCCCGTTCGGCGCGATGGGATTCCGACCAGAACCCCGCGATGTTTCGTCCGATGGAAAATTTATCGGATAAGAAGCAGGTGCCTTCATGAAGTAGCTCCCAGGGGAGTCCGCCCAGGCTTTGATCGATGTGTAAAAAAAGAAATCCGCCTTCGCTGCGCCGTATCTTATCCTGAATGGAGTCCGGGAAAAACTGATCGAAGAATGTCTGCCCCGCCGAGCGCATGCGACGGGAGAGATTTAGATCGGACGAAATCAGATCTCCGCCCAGGTGGTTGGAAAGGTGCGCAATTCGATCCAGTTCAGAAAGAAATTCCTCGAGCAGATCTTCGTCTACCTGCGAGTGTAAATGGGTATCTCGGCCAGGGGTACGGCCCTGAATCAAGTTGAAGACATTGGTGTCTCCTACGCGATCGATAATGAGGTTCAGGATGTCCATTGACGAATGAGCGCCCCCATTTCTCGAACTGCCTTCTCCAGACCGACGAACAAAGAACGACAAATGATGGAATGACCAATGGAAAATTCAGTTAGTCCTTCCAGGGCAGCCAGCGGGCGAATATTCTGATAATGCAGTCCATGCCCGGCATTCATCTGCATCCCCAGTTCTACTCCCTGGCGCACAACTGCACCAATCCGACTCAAATGATTGGAAATGGCATCCGTGCGCGATTTTTCCCAGTCAAGCGCATAGGCTCCCGTATGTAATTCCACTGAATCGCATTTTAACCTGGCCGCCGCATCAATCTGTGCAGGATCCGGCTCCAGAAAGAGACATACGATGATGCCCTGCTCTTTTAATCTTCCCACCACGGATTCCAGGGCCGGAGCCAACTTTACGGCATCCAGCCCGCCTTCTGTCGTTAGCTCCTGGCGGCGTTCCGGAACCAGGGTAACTGCATGGGGTCGATTTCGCAGCGCAATGTCCACCATTTCATCGGTAGAGCCCATTTCCAGAGTAATTGGTAGCAATGAAGTCTCGCGGAGCAACTCGAGATCCCTGTCCTGAATGTGCCGCCGATCCTCGCGCAGATGCAAGGTCACTCCATCTGCTCCGGCCACCTCACATATTCCGGCGGCTGTGGTAAGGGACGGATAGGTGGTCCGACGCACCTGACGTAAGGTCGCCATATGGTCCAGGTTCACCGAGAGGCTTCGAGGTAGAGTTGCTTTGTCGAGGATTACGGCCATAAAAGTCCGTTCTGTTTGCCTGGCGTCCAGTATCAATAAAATTGCTGACACTGTTCCGGGTTCGTTGGACCCTACTTGCAGATGGTGCAACTGAAAATTAGCATTACAGGCCGGGTGCAGGGTGTGGGCTTCCGTCAGTACACTGCGCACCATGCGCGGCGGCTAAAGTTGCGGGGATTTGTGCGCAATCTTCCGGATGGTTCGGTGGAATGCCTGGCTGGTGGCGAGGAAGAAACTATGAAGTCATTCCTTGCTTTACTCCAAAAGGGCCCGCCCTTTTCCCGCGTTGATCAAGTACAAACCAATCCAGTGAATTCCGAATTGCCCGACCACTTCCAGATAACAAACTGAGCAAGTCTGTCTGCCGAAAATGACCGAATTACCGCAAATTATTCCTTCGGGCCTGGCCACTCATCGAGTAGACCCCAGCGTAACCTTTGTATTCCAGCCGGGCGGAGCGATGGCCGAGCTTCTGGAGCTTGCCGAACGTTTTGCCGAGCACGATCATCCGGTGCTCATTGAAGGCGAAACGGGCACGGGCAAGGAGCGGGTGGCTCGAATCATCCATGGACTGAGCGTAAGAAACGGTCCCATCGTTGCGTTGAACTGCTCTGCCATACCCGGCGACCTGGTCGAAAATGAGTTATTCGGTCATGTACAGGGAGCGTATACCGGCGCTGATTCCAATACCGAGGGATATGTACAACGAGCCTCGGGAGGAACTCTGTTTCTGGACGAAATTGGAGACCTTCCATTAATGCAGCAGGTCAAGCTACTGCGGCTGGTCCAGGAGGGTCAGTTTGAAAAAGTGGGATCCAGCGATACAGTAGCAGCTGACGTTCGATTCATTTTTGCCACAAATCGAAAGTTAGAAGACGAAGTGGAAGAAGGTCGATTTCGAAGCGACCTGTACTATAGAATTCAGACGTTTTCCCTTAGACTGCCTCCGCTCAGAGAGAGACCGACCGACATTCCTCTGCTGATCAATCACTATCTATGGCTTGCCAGCGAACAATTTCATCGACCGGGTCTTTCTTTTACAGCTGAAGCAAGACAGCTACTGCTCGAATATAGCTGGCCGGGTAACGTCCGCGAACTGGAAAACATTGTATTTCGCTGCGCTCTGCTTTCGCCATCCATCACCATCCCGGCCGAGCAGCTTCCGGAGCCCATGCGAAGCCATGACCTCGATTATAAGCTGCGCAAAGTAGAGTATTTGCGCGAACAACTGGAGAAAGAAGAAAAAGAACTTCTGGATGCGGCGCTTCGGGTCAGCGGCGGCAATCAGCGCCAGGCGGCCCGGTTGCTGGGAGTATCCCGCGGAGCATTACAGCATCAACTCAGAAAGTATCCGGAGCTATGGAAGCAGTACTCAACCTGATCTTGCGCTTCGGCTTCATTTCCAGAAAGCAATTTCGCGCCCTGGTCGACGAACGCATCACAAATACGGGCGAGCTTATCGCTTTGCTGAAGGAAAGACAGTGGATTGGGCCGCGGGATGCGCAGGAATTGGAGCCATTGCTGGAGAGTTTAAAAGAAATCAGCGAGGGCCCGCCGGAATCGGCGGATCCGGCCATGCGCGAAATCCATGCAACTGCGGCCAGGGTGGCAAGAAGCGATTCCAATGTATTGATACTGGGCGAAAGCGGGGTCGGAAAGTCCAGGCTTGCTCGATGGATTCACACCCACAGTCTGCGCAATAAAGGCCCATTCGTTGTCGTTTCCTGCGGCAGCATACCAGAAGCTCTGCTGGAATCGGAACTATTTGGAGTTGAGAAAGGGGCCTACACCGGAGCGTCACGAAGCCGCGAAGGTAGATTTCAAAAGGCCGGCGGTGGTACTCTTTTCCTGGACGAAATTGGCGAATTGCCTCTAAACCTGCAGGTAAAACTACTTCGCGCCATTCAGGAGAAGAAAGTGGAACCCCTGGGTAGCGGTCGCGAAGTCTACGTCAATGTCCGACTGATCGCCGCTACCAACCGGGACCTGGAAGAAGATGTAAAACAGAAGCGATTCCGGGAGGACCTCTATTTTCGCCTGAATGTTGTTCCGCTCCTTCTACCCCCGTTGCGCGAACGAAAACAGGACATTCCCCTGCTTTTTGACTTCTTTCTACGGGAGTTCGAGAAAAAGTATGGTCGAGTCTTCTTACCGGAGGACCCGGGGCTTTCCAAAAGTATGATGGAGTACCCCTGGCCCGGAAACATTCGGGAGCTGGAAAACTGCCTGGAAAGACTTTGTGTGCTTTCGGATGACGGTCAACTGCACTACAGAGATTTGCCGCCATCGGTGCGCAAGGTCCTGGAGGCGGAACCGGTGCGCAAAGTCCGACCCAGCGCTCCCGAGCCATTGCCCGAGGCATTGCGTAATGCAATGGAGCAAAAACGAGGACTGCCTACCATCGCCGAAGCCGAACGATTCCTGATTCTACGGGCGCTGGACGCTTCGGAAGGGAACCTGGGCGAGGCCGCCGAACTTCTGGATATACATAGAAACACTCTGCGTAACAAAATGAAAGCCTACAGAATCCAGCGAAATCCCCCGGAAAAGGGCTGAAAAAAAGCGCCGCTCCGGTCGAAACACATTGCAGGAGTATGTATGAGTCCTGCAGTAAAGAAAAAGTCCAATTCTGATCTGATTATTCTGGCCTGGGATCTATATGGCGAAGGTCGCTACCAGGATATTATTGAGCTGGAAGATTCGGAAAACACCGATGTGCAGGACCTACAGAACCTGGCGCGACTGGAGCTGGGAAGGCCCATGCAGAAAAACGCCAGCGCAGGGCTTTTTGCCGACCTGGTGGGCGCGATGTCGCGTTACCACGGTGGACAATACGAAAAAGCGGTGATGGAGCTTTCGAACTGGCTTCTGCATCGCGGCTATTATTGCGAACTGGTGCTCGATCGATTCTATTACTGCTGCGATCGTTGCCAGAGATTTGATCTACTCTACACCGTATGCTCCAAACTGATTAAGGGCGGGCACCGTCAGCCGGAAATCCTGGGCGGATACCTTCTGGGGGCCCATGAGTCCGGCCGCCATGACCAGGTAATCCAGGGGTTTGAATCGTTCGGTAAGGCCATTAAGCGAAGCTATGTGCTGCACCGAGTTGCGTTGTCCTACATTCATCTGAATCGAAACCAGGAAGCCGAAAGCATGCTTCTTTCCCTGTACCAGGCATTGAGCGGAAAACCGTACAAAAGCAATTTCGCCGATTATAAGAAGCGCTATGCTTCTATATTGAAGGATTTATTGCAGAAAGAAAAAGAAGGAAAACTCCAGCGAAATGATCGTCTGGAACTGGGCATGGCCCATCTGTTCGCCGGACAATATGGACAGGCGCTGCAGATCTTTCAGTCCATACAAAAAGCTGCCTGAGGGGTTTCTCAAGAAACCCTGGCCGCCGATAACCCCAGTATCTTTCGCGATTCTTCAATACTGGCCACTTCCCTGCCACAGTCTCGGGCCATCCTGGCGGCCTTGTCGACCAGGTCGCCGTTCGATGTGGCCATTTCTCCAGGAGAAACATAAAAATTATCTTCCAATCCTACGCGAATGTTTCCGCCCATGGATAAGGCCGCTGCAATGAGTGTCCATTGCACATGACTGATTCCAATGACTTCCCAGTGGGACCCTGCCGGTGTCATTTCCACCATTCGCGCAAGCTGCCGAGCAGTGGCCGGCGCGCCGCCCAGCACCCCCAAAATAAAGCTAAATTGTAAGGGAGGAGTAAGCAGTCCCAGATCCACAAAAGGAGCGATGGTGGCCACGTGGCCGGTATCGAAACATTCCAGCTCCGGCCGAACCCCGGCCTTATTCATAGCATCCAGGAAAAACTGAATTGTATCCATGGAATTCTCGAATACAAAGTTAAACACAAAGGATTTTCGGCTGCCGCTGTACTTGGCATAGTTCATCGTTCCCATGTTAAGCGCTGCAATCTCGGGCCTAACTTCTGTGATGTGGCGCACTCGATCCTCTTTCTCAACGCCCACAGCCCCGGTGGAAAAATTGATGATAACGTCTGAGCGTTTTCGCACTTCCTCCGCAATGGCGGCATAAACCTCAACCCGATGCGATGGACTTCCGTCGTCCTCCCGAGCATGGATGTGCACTACCGAGGCCCCTGCTTCGGCGGCCCGGCGCGCCTCTTCGCCGATTTCCGCGGGAGTGTACGGAATGGCGGGGCATTGTTTCCGGTTGGCGGCAACGCCGGTCAAAGCGGCAGTAATGACCACCTTTTCCGATAGTATGGATTCGGGCTGACGTTCCAGGTCAAATGGATGAAGGCTCATGTCATCCAGTGATAGAGTAATCCCCTCCATCGGAAAAGTACTTTCTCCTGGAAACACTTGCAGCCTGTCCGCGGATTTCGAGAATCAGCCATGTCCTTTGAACGCCCAGAAATCCAGAATGCTCTAATCATTGGAGCCACCGGCGAGGCCGGCCAGAGCGCTCTCGATGCCATTCGAAATCATAG
>JAGRNC010000349.1 GCA_020440935.1 Leptospiraceae bacterium
CCAGAAAGGCCGGGGTCTTCTGGATTTCAGAATACAGCGAAGCGCACCAATTCTGAGCCGCCACGAAGGATTCATGGGATGTATTTCCTTCAAAGATTCTTTGAAACTTCGCATCGACTTCGGCGTTCGCCGATCTATCCTCTGAGCTGCCGGACTCCGTCGGTTGAAAATCATCAGAATTCTCCTTCGGTTCTTGGGCGAACGGTTGCATCGAGTAGCTCTGCGCGGTTAGATCGGATCGGTGACCGGTAGCCAGGATGGACATGGGTCCGTAGACCTGCAGCTCAATTTGCCTCTGCCACGGTACAAACCCCAGGATGATTCCGCCCACGGATCCGTGCTCTGCCTTATATTCTGCCAGACTCCGGGCCACAAAGTCTACGACCGCCTCTCGAACGGGGGAAAGCAAATTGATTATTTCGGAGGTGCCGGATGTCGGCGATGGGATACGGCGCATAAGGAGAAAATCGTCGCCCTGACGAATCAAGACCCGATCGTTCATAGCCAGCGCTTCGCTTGCACGGAATTGTGGAGTGGCCTTGCTCAGATCGGCTTCATCCAGCGATTCTGTACTCTCGTCGTCCAGCTCCTTGCGATGTTCAAATTGGATCTTCCGATTCTCTCCTGCAAGGTTTCCGGATTCAAAAAATAGAATTCGCGCATCGTTGTCCGCCGCCCATAGACTTCCATCCATTTCGAATGCCTGACTTTCTAGCGAAAGATCATTGGCAGCGATGAGGTTTGGACTGTCGGAATTGGAAAGATCGAATACGATTGCACCTCCGTCGGCGAGCAGGTAGTTTTGATAGCGCTCCAATCTGTATTGGCCGCCCCGATTCCAGGGTATATGCGCCAGCAGTTTGTAATCGGACTTGGCCCTCGAAAGCGCAGAGATATCCAATGTGAACAGGCCCTTGCGCGCGATCATTAGATAGAGCCGGTCATCTTCGAGCAGGAATGAACCGGCATCGCGATACTCAAGACCAATGGTAGTTAAATACTCTGGCTGCAGCGGATCGGAGATATCATAGAAATCCACCACACCGCCGCCGATGGCCAGGAGGTGACCACGAGTTGCAATGTAGTCGAACTGCGCCCAGTGACTGCTGGCTCGCTCCCCTTTAACTGTTTCTTCGTTCAGGTCATAGATAATAAAACCGCGATCTTTATCCATAGCATAGACGATGGAATCATTTTGAGGATGAAAGGCATAGCTACGGACCCGGGATTTCGGAATGGGATATTTATTAAGCCGACCGGACTGCGAATTGAGTGCAAACAACCCATCGTCATCGGTGCCGAAAATTGTTTCCCCTCGCAATGAAATACGAAAAGGACGTTTTAAATCAGTGCGAAGGGTACGCTCGGGCATCCACCAGTGGCCAGGAACTTCGCTGTAATCCATTGTTCGTCGATCGGCCAGGATCGCCTCAATTCGCTCTTTCTCCGCTGCCGAAGTATTTTGCGCCTTCCGCAGCCCGTTGAGGGTTTCCAGGCTTCTGCTCGATTGTTGCCATTCCTGGCTAATCTCCAGGAGCTCCTGGCTTTTAAGGATTGGCAAAAATGCATTCAACTGCGGCACCGGACCCGAGGAAAGAATTCGGCGCAGAATGACCGATGGCTGCGCACTGGACACTCCCAGCGTTTCGCCCAGATCTTTAACAATTTCTTGAGCGGCATCCCGGTTACCTTTCCCACCGCTAGGCGTCGCAGAGCTGGCGTTTTCCGTTTCGGCCCATAGCAGCAGCCCGATTTGCAGTAATCGCTCATCTTCGCTCTTTGCCTCTTCCAGGGCCTTACGAGATTGGGCTACGATAGCTTCGCTCTGTCGCTCCAGACGCAGAGCCAACAACAACTCAAAGGCTGCCATGGCAGATGGAAGGGCCTTATCTTCAGAGTTTGCCGCACCTTTGGAGTCCAATTCCGACAGCGGAATTTCCAGTTTCTTTCTGTAGCCCTGGATAGCAGACCATGCATCCTCCCACCGTTCCAGACCGATGTAGCAATGAAGCAAGGATTCACGGGTATCGTCAGCGAAGTGCGGATTCTGCCGGACCAGATTCTGGATTCGATCCAGTGCCATCTGGTAGCGGCCAGCGTCCACGAGCTCGGAAATGAATGTAAGCTCCATCTTTGGTCGATCGGAAAAGTCCTGCATCGCGGCGGCATCCAACAAGACCGGAACTCCATCCAGACCATAGTCTTCGATAATCTGTCGAACGAGTCTGGTACCTTTGCGCGAACCACTGCGAACAAAGCGATCCAGCCAGGAAGTCACAGCTTTTGAATTCGTCGGATCCGGAAACTCTTCGGGGCTGAACCGCAGCTCCGGCTTCTGTCCGAAAAATTGGATGATTCTTGCGCCGGTTTCTTCGCTGGAAGGCCAGCCCATATCTTCATCATGGTGCCCAGGGCCCAGCCGCCGATCGGTGAGCTCTCCCCGAAATCGAAAGATTACTTCATTGTCACGACGATCCTGCAGGCTGTACGATTCTACTGCATCCAGAGCATATTTCTGACTGGTGGGCTCTTCCTGCTCGTCTTCGTCTTCCCCTTCGGGAAAGAATACAATAATGGCATCCTCTGTAAAACAGCCGTCGGGATACAGAATCTCATCGCCGCGATGTTCCATTAAACTATATAGTCGTCCATTGTAATCGGGATGGCAATAGGCGATGGCCACAGGATGCGAAGAGTGGGACAATCCAAATTCGCAAAGTGCCACGGTACCCGAAAAATCCGAGAATGGCTTTTCCGAAGCCAGCTCCCGCAATGATTCCTGCAAGTCCTTCTTTAGATCCTGCAGCGCCGACAGAATCAATGAATGAATTGGATGCTGTCCCCCGGAAGTCGTCGCATGGTTCGCTTCGCCTTCCTTCGTATTCCCGAGGGAAGAATCGGCGAATCCCGGATAGAATAAAGGTAGAGCGCTTGATTGATGCACGGCAGCCACGTGATCCTTTCCCGCTGCCACAGAGTGTTCCCTGGATAGAAGCTCCTCCCTCCATTCATGGAGAGAAAAAGCGGCGTATGGCTCTTTATCATCCAGGTATTCGTAACGATCCCATTCATTGGAAAACCAGATACCCATCAACTCGGCGCCATGCAATGGTCCCACAGAGATCATGCGAATGCGATCGGGCTCTAGAATTCCCGTTCCCAGGGCCTGCTTGACGATTTCCTTAATCTGTTCTTTGAGATACTTCTTCATTATTCTTCTCTATTCTTACCTATATCTGGATTCTATTCTGTTAATCGTGCTCCATTGCTCTGCCGAAAGACATCGCCGGACCGATGGGACAAACAGGTTGGGTCAAACCCGCGGAGCCGTTACAAAGGGCATGAACGAACGTTATAGTGTAAAGCAGTTTCGTGGTATAGAGGCCAATCGGACGTCGCGTCAATCTGAGTAAAGTTCTCATTTCTGATCAAAAAACATGAACCTCACGGCGCATGACTCGTATTGGATTCTGACTTACTGGCAACATGCCGGAGACGGCATTGCCTCGGGATCATAATCACCCGGATCAGTGCAGGGGCCGGCGCGGACAAAAAAAGAAGATCCGGCGCGAACTGCGAAAAAATGTATTTGCCTTTGTGTTACTCCATTCTGTATTTAACCTCTGAGTTAATTAACTCTTGGGTAGAATAATGCAGG
>JAGRNC010000350.1 GCA_020440935.1 Leptospiraceae bacterium
GTCGTACATCGTCATCGGGAAGTCGGACAGCGAGACCATGCAAAAGATCAAGCTGTTCATGGCCGCCTACGGGATCGTGGACATCAAGATGCGGATGCTCAACATCGGCGAGCTGAAGCGCATCACCGGCCTGCCGACCGGCTACGTGCTGTACGGCAGCAAATCCGACCAGAAGAAATTCATCGGCAACGCCGTGCCGACCTATACGGTTAAGGCGATGGTGGAGGCGTTTGAGCGGAATCTGCCACTCGTAAATTGAGCGGATGGCAGATTGGATGGCAGATTTTGCCCTTGTATATACTGGCTTTCAGGATTTGGAGTGGCAGATTTTAGGCTAAGAATGGCAGATTTGATGGCAAAAACTTAAACCATGAGCGGAAACAGCAGCAAAATGATCGCTTTCAATTACTACGGCAGCAAATTCACCTACGTGGATTGGTTGCAGGAGCATTTTCCGGTGAATTACCGGGATCTTCATTTCGTAGATGTGTTCTGCGGAAGCATGGCTGTAACGCTTAACAAGCCGTATAGCAAGATCGATACGGCAAATGATATCAATTCCGAGGTCGTCAATTTTTTCAAGGTCTTGCGGGAACACCCTGAAGAGCTGATCACCCTGCTCCGCTTAACGCCGGTGAGCCGGGAAGAATACGACCTGGCCTGGATCCGGGATGATTCGATCGACCCGATCGAGAAAGCGCGCCGATTTTACGTCCGGTCGCGGCAATCATTTTATGGGCTTGGCTCGCAACGCCAGAATAAAGGTTGGTATGCAGCCAAAACAAAATCTTGCTCAAACTTTGGCGAAACTGTGAATAAATGGCACAATGCGATCGACAAGCTTTGGCCTGTGGTAGATCGATTGATGCATATCCAGATCGAAAACCAGGATTTCCGGAACCTGATACCAGCGATGGACTTTGAAGGCGTCTTCTTTTACTGCGATCCGCCTTATCCGGAAGAATGCCGGAATTCAAAGAACAACTATCAGCATGAATTTGAGATCCGGGATCATGAGGAACTGGCCGGGCTGCTACATGCCGTTAAGGGCAGGGCGATGATCTCTTCCTATGACTGCCCGTTAATGCGGCGGCTTTACAAGGACTGGAATATGGCCAAAGCGCCGGTCAAGCGCAACAACATCCGCTCAGGGGTGGTCCAGGAATGCATCTGGATGAATTATTCTGAAACGGTGGCCTACCATGGGAATCAATTCTTTTGAATTTACCCCCAAACCCCTTAACTTGCAGTAAAATTGACCATATCGCTTCGGCGCAAAGATTATAACTGGGGTTTAGTTTTATTTTTGGAAAGAGCGGCGTTAGCTGCTCTTACTTTTTAGGGCATTACCCTTAAAAAAATCCCATAATGCCCACCATTATCCGCAGCCTTGGCCTTCCGGAACTCCTCATTCACCTTTTGCTGCGCCACAATGATCTTTTCTGCGCTATCCGTAGCGATCCGGCTTTTCGGAAACAGCGCATCCGTCGCGCCAATCCAGGCGGTTGAGTAGAAACCCCAGATCCGGGGCGGCACGTCGGTGGGGGTATGGCAGACGAAGAACAGGTCCAGCATCTTGTGCCGGAAGTCGATCAGCAGGCGTTTGAGGTAGATATCGGAATCTACGTTGGAGGTGAGATAGCCCCGGCAGTCGTCGAAGATCAGGACGCCGTTGCGGAAATTGCGGTGGATGTACTTGATGGTATCCTTTTCGTGCTGCATGTAGAAGATCTGCCGGATGCCGCTTTTGAACTCCCAGTCCTTTTTATTGGCCGGGTCGATGGCCTTGTACTGGCGCCAAATCTTCGGCGCGCCGTTGAGCGTGACCACAACGGCGCGCTGTTTCATCACTTTGATGATCTTTTCGCAGAACGTGCTTTTGCCGGTGCCGTTCCGCCCCATGATGATGGTAACCTGTGCGTCCCTATGCTGCATTTTTAACCGTTTGTGCGATGGTTTCAATCTCCTCCCGCCGTTTCTCGCGGGCTTGTTTCTCGCGGATAACGGCGCGGTCCTTGACAGCCATTTCCACGGCCGGCGCATAGGCGATCACGATCGCAGAGACAAACATCCACTCCAGGGAAAGCCGCATCTGGTATTTTTTTAGCAGGGCGGCCAGCACCTCCGCTTCGTAGTCGTCGCCCTTTACCCTGGCCTTGCGCCTGCGGTATCGATCAGAGTCCAGTCCGGAAAACATCCCAAGCCCGAATGCAATGATCTTATCGAGCTGGATGAGCAGGAACTCGGCGGTGTACTTATGCTCGGGCGTGTAATCGAAGTGATCGAGCATTTGTTCGTCCGTTTCCCCGCCGCCCTCGTCTTTCGGATTGTCCGGGGTATCGCCCTTTTCCGGTTCGTCCGGCTCGTCATCATCCGGATAGGAAAATCCCGGTTCGTCCACCTGTTCCCTGGGCATCTTCATGTGCTTAAGGAAATCGTTCAATTCCCCTTCCCGGTCCTTTTGGGTGATGGAAAAGAAGTTGTCGCCGGATTGTTCTCCTTTAGGAGCGGTCTGTTCCTCAATGGGCGCCGGTGTCGGCATCTTCGCCTTCGCTGCTGTCGATTCTTTCGCCATCTGCAAGCATTTTTTCGATTGGTTGAGTATTAATCGGCTGGCCGACGATCATCCTGCCCGCAGCCTTGTCGTAGGTGAGCGGACAAATGCTGACGATCAGATCCCCGGCGTGATGGGTCAGGATATAGGCGATCTTGTCCTCGCCTTCCTTCAGCAATCCGTTTTCGGGTTTCTCCATTTCGGCGAGCTGGCCCGCAAAGTGCGGCAGGAACGGCTTGAGCATGCTGATCATCGCATTTTGCGGGCTCAGCATGCTTTTCATTCCCTTAAATCTTTCCTTAATGTTGAGATTCATTGATCCTGTATTTGAAACAAAATAAATTACCCTCCATTCCGCAGGTTTCCTTAAGCAGATCCTCCTCGCTTTCCAGCGCAGCAATAGCCCGCCGCACCCTGGTCTCCAGGTTTCGCTGTTCGCGGGAATTTTCGAATTGGTTGATCCTGGCTGCAATTTCCTTGACGCTCAATGCCTTTTTCCCCTTCTTAAGCGTCTGCCTGACCAGGTGAACCAGGAAGGTGCCGTAATACCTGTGCATCAATTATTTGATTACATAAATACAAATATAAGTGTAAAATTTATATATTTGTAATCAAAATAGTGAAAATGGCCGTTTCGTTAAGCGATCAGAAACTTTCTCCCACCGGAATGCGCCTCGATGTCAAGGTCGAAGTGGCCTCCTTCTGGGGCGGCGGGTACACTTTTTCCCTGCGGGTGCTGGCCTACAAGCCGGTCGGGGAGGACCAGGTCCGGCGCCTGGTCAAGGAAGTGGTCGAACAAAAAGACCAATGGGCGAAGAAAAAGAAGAACTATGTACTGCGCCTGCCTGAGTGGGAAGCCACCGCGTTTATTCCAATCACCAGCCTAAAAGAAGAAGAATGACATCGGCAGAAGACATCCGCGATTTTTACAACGATACTTTTTTTCAGGACGGCAAAGCCAGGGAGGCCCAACTGGATATGACCATCGTCTCCGGTGCATCAACAGTTCGCATCCACAGCATCAAGGTCGGCCCGGGCACTAACCTGGACGCCATCTTCCGGGCTTATTACGCTTTCTTGAAGGCGAACGGACCGGTG
>JAGRNC010000351.1 GCA_020440935.1 Leptospiraceae bacterium
TTCCATGTTGTTTTATTAGACGGTTCAGACTCTTTAAGTCGATCTAATTTGGAAAGCGTTCCCTGTGGAGATTACATTGACAAGAAGGGGAACGGGGCCCGATCCAGCAACCAGCCATAGACCAGGCGGAGTGCCCCCGAATGGGCGAACTGGCAGCGCCAGAACAATACTTCGGTACATAACCTGTCTCAGAATTCCGGAGCTCTTTCTGTGAGCGGTGCCTCAGTAGTTTTCCCTGCGCATTGCTTCGTCAAATGCGATGAATTCGGCTGTAGAAATCCATGAGTAGGTCCGGCAAGCGATCGAGATGCAACGCTGATTCCGCATAGGCGCCAAAAAGATCCTTTCCACGATCAAAGGACAAAACATGCACTCCAATGCCCGCGCTTCGCGCTTCTTCCATGGCATGCTTTACATCCTCTTTTCCGTACAGTCCCTCATAACGATCGAAATCATTGGGCTGGCCATCGGTGAATAACACAATCCATCGATGGCGGGCTCCGCTATTTTTCATTATGGAAATACTATGTCGAATAGCCGGACCAATGCGAGTGTATCCAGTAGGCTCGAGGGAAGCCACCCGATCCTTTGCGTGTATCCAGTTTTGGTTATCATATAGCTTCTGCATCTCACAATTATGCCTCGTTCTGGAGGAAAATGCATAGCAACGAAATTCCAGACCGCTCTGATCCAGGGCTTCGCCAAACAGTACCGCCGCTTGCTTTTCTGCATCTAGAACCCGAATACCATTTCGGTATGCATCGGTGGACAGACTGCAATCGAGCAGTAACAGTAAATCCACTTCCTTTTGGTTTCTTCGTCTTCGGCTGTAGATGCGCTCCGTGGGAGTGATTCCCATTGATCGATCCACCAGATAGTCCACGGAAGCGTCCAGATCTATGTCATCGCCGTCGGTCTGTCTGGGCTCAGGGGCGTATCGATTCAGCAATCGATTGATGTCCTTTCGCAATCGCTGCAAAGTACTTCGATTTTGGGCCAGGATGGATTGCCCGCTCCCGCGAATGCCATTTGCCTCCTGCTCGTGCACGCTGCAATGGTCCAGGCGAAAGCTTCGCTTTTTAAAATCCCACTCCGGATATAGAAATGGGCCGCTGGCCGATCCTGCCATTTCCGAAGCGGCGAGTGATTGCTCCGATCGAAGGTATCCAGAGCTGCTTTCTTCGGTTCGAATTACCTGGTTGAACCGCAGCTCGTTCAGGGCATCGGATTGTTCTTCAATCTGGTCGGCCCCATCCATCTCGCGCCAGTTGCCCTGAAATTCCTCCAGGGTCTCTACCTTCTCGAAGTTATGCGTAAGAATGTATTCGTCTGCCTTCTTCTTATCTTCCTGCACGGTCTGGAGCCTGGCTTCTGATTCCACAGACTTTTCCGATTGCTCCCCTCTGGCCTCCAGAATCTCCGGATCCGTGGCCACTGCATGTTCCCCGGCGGCATATCGGTCTCCATCAAGGAGGCCGGCCAGCCCCCATTTCACAAACAAGGTTTTACAACGGATGCGCTTTTCGTTCCGAACTGATATCCAGCCTGCATCACTTTCCAGATAACCCAGGGCCAAACAGGCATCCAGGATTCTATAATTGTAGAAAACATCCAACCACTCCAGGGATCCTTCCCGAATGTACTTCCGTAGCGCTCGACTCTGCTGCGCGAGATGGCGCAGCGAAGGTAGAAAGATACAATCCGACTGAAACCCTCCGCTATCCCGCACCGCAACAATGCGCATGGATCGGCCCGAAAGCAATGATGTCAGAAAAATGTAGCGACGTAGATCCACCGATGGGACCGGAGGACCGGAAAATAGCGAGAATGCCTTTTGAAATAACTTTTGATCCAGTTCCATGTTCTTCCGCCGACGCTGCCTTTTAATACTTCCATTTGCAGCCCGAATTGCGGGCTAAGTCGGCGCTATGAAATGGAGCAACTAACAATCCAATTTGCGCCTTCGCCCGCCATTGCGATTCGCAAGCAATTCCTGCGCACCGGCAACAACTCCGATGCTAAGCAAGATGCGCCACCTCGCCATGACTTTGTGGCACAGACAGGTTCACCCCCTCGCCCATGGCTTTTAGGCGCGGAAAGATTCAACGACTTGCCACGACTTTATGGCGCGGATAGAGTCCAAACAGATCTAGAATTGCATCGCGATCACATCGGTCAATGCACGCAATGTATCTTCGTCATCAGTGAGCGGCTCGGCGATGGCCACCCTGCAGGCCAGCCGCGGGCTCAACCCCGACTGCATCAGCCTCGCCGCGTCCACCAACAGGCGGGTGGAAACCGTTTCGCTCAATGGCAGATCCGGGGCTTTTCGAATCTGCTGCGCCAGTTTGATTAAAGCGTTCAGTTTTGATCCTTCGAATCCGGTTTCGCCTGTTACAATTTCGCGTTCTACATCAGCGTTGGGATAGCCGAATCCAATGGATACAAAACGCTGTCGCGTAGAAGGCTTTAACTCCCGGCTTCCCCGTTGATAACCTGGATTGAAGCTTGCCACCAGCATAAAGGAGTCAGGAGCTTCCAGGGATTCATTCTTTCGTTCTACAAATAGGCTTCGACGATGATCGGTAAGCGAATGAATGGCGACCAGGGTATCCGGGCGGGCCTCGGCGATTTCATCCAGATACAAAATGGCGCCTTCGCGCACTGCCCGGGTCATGGGTCCGTCCTGCCATACCGTTTCGCCGCCCGCGATCAGGTAGCGGCCAATTAGATCCACAGCGGAGGTTTCTTCATGACAGGAAACATTGATCAATGGCCGACCCAGCCGGTGAGCCATATATTCCACCAGTCTCGATTTGCCGGTGCCGGTGGGTCCCTTTAACAAAAGGGGGAGCCGATTCTTAAAAGCATGCTCGAATACCTCCAATTCCCGGTCCACGGCGCGATAATACGGAGTGTCTTTCAGGTCTTTCGAAATCGAAGCGCGATCGGAAGAATCCGACCGCACTTTCTCTTGCATCATTTCAGGCCTGGAAGGGCTCACCCCCTTCCTCCGGAGGATACAGGCTCATCTTCGATTTCCTTTCCTACCATTTCATCGGACGGAAGTCCATATCGAATAAACGTGTAGATAAACAGAAGGATTCCTACGGTAAACAGCGATGCAGCCAGGAGTGCTCCGTAGAAATGCACCTGCAGCTCTTTCTGCACCGTAAGAAAATCCATGCCCAGTTTTCTTTCCAGATAAACCTGTGCAATCCCGGATACGGCGAATGCTCCGGTCATCCCCACCATTCCGATGTTTGCGCACCAGAATGCCAGATAGCCCGACATATGATTCATCAGGTTACGTCCGGTCATGGTAGGCATAACATAAGAGATCACCGCGAATACCAGCATCGCATAGGCGCCCCAGAAGGCCAGGTGACCGTGCATGGCGGTGATCAATGTTCCATGGGTCCATTTGTTCACAGCCGGCCAGGTATGGGCAAATCCCAGGAATCCAGCGCCCACAAAAGACATGATGGCGCATCCGAGAGTCCAATAGAGTCCAATCTTGTTGGGATGATTCCGTCCTTTGCGGCGATACATATTGATGGCCCAGACAGCCATGGCAAGAAAGGCCAACGGCTCCAACGCAGAGAAGATTCCTCCAATCATCAGCCAGTAA
>JAGRNC010000352.1 GCA_020440935.1 Leptospiraceae bacterium
CTGGGTTGGGGATGTGGCCGCTGCTCCACCGCCCGAGGATGGGCCGGGCGGCGATGCTGTAGCCGGTCCTGGACTGGAAGGGGCAGCGCCTGGAGTGGAGGGCGCGGCTCCGGGAGTCGATGGTGCGGAAGCTCCGCCAGTTCGCAGGTCGCCGGTAAACTGTCCCTGGATTGGTTGGCGCGACAGTGCATGCGCCAGGGCCTCACCGATTTGACGGGAAAGTGTCTCTGAGAGGCTCTTCAAACCTTCGCTCAGGTTCTCTAAAGCCAGCGCCTGCGTGGTTAAAGGAATAATAATTTCTGGAAATTCGAAGCCTTCGTCTTCCTCGACGTCCAGCCCCTCCTGCCATCGTTTGATGTCTTCGATGTTTGTATCGATTTTCTGCCTGGGGACGTCGTCCGGAATGCGCTTCTTTACCCGTTCGTAGATGGCGAGCGCCTCATCAGGTTGCTGGTTTTCCACCAGACTTTCGGCGCTTTGCAAAGGACGGCGATGGTGCGCATGCGGCGATGAACGAGCTACGATATCGTCCGTAGAATAGGTAACTTTCAGCGGCTTACGGCGCTTCTTGCGGCGTTCCTCTTTCAGCCGCTCCACGGTATCTTTTACTTTGTCGGGCTCGCCATCCAGCAGACGTCCCTGCACAGCCTCCGGAGCCGATTCAAAAGCCTGCCGAATAGCGCGGGCGGCATCCTCTTTACTGGAACCAATGACAACGGGCCGCCCCCTTTCGGCATCGGACTCCCCGCCGCCCGGGCGCGGCAAATCGGGGCTGCTACGCGGACCTGGCCCACGGGGCAGCTCGGAATCGTCTTCCCGCCCACCGGCCGCCCAGAAGGCAGTACCGGCAGCCAGGCCGCCGAGAAGTAATAATAGAATCCATTCCATGAATCGTCTTTTCTATAGAATCGTCAGCCAGGGTATGGAATTTGACGCATGGCGCTACCTGTTCGGGCTTTAAATGCAAAACTGGAGGGAGAAATGGAGTTTCGGCACAAGAAATACTCCGTTCCGTTTGCTTTGCCCGGCGACCTGGTCCAATTTAAGATACTCCGAAAAGGCCGGAAAAGCAAATTCCAGGTGGTCCACATTGAGTACGCGGCCGAATACCCGGATTATATCGTCAGGTCGGAATCCCCTGGATGTGCCCATGCTGGCATTTGCGGCGGGTGCCGATCCCGTCATCTGGACTATGATTTTCAATTCGAATGGAAGAGTCGTACTATCCGAGAAACAATGGAACAGGAGTTTCAGTGCACGCCGGCGCTTCTTCCTGCCACCAATCGCAGTGGGTTCCGCAATCGAATGGATTATGCGGTGGATGGTTCCCGCATTGGTTTGCGACCTCCGCAGGATTTTGAAACCGTTCTGGATCTCACCGAATGTCCGGTGCTTCGGTCGCCGGGCCCATCGCTGCTTGCAGCATGCCGGGAGCTATTGCAGAAATTCCCCGGCGCCGGCTGGTCCCGCAGCGAGAACAGTGGCTGGCTAAAATATGTGACCATTCGAATCGGCCAAGAGTCCGGCGTTGTAGTGTTAACCACCGCAGGGGAAGCGGGCGAAACCGACGATAGCCGTAAGCTACTTGAAGCGCTTATCGGGAAAATGCAAGATCAATGGCCGACGCTCAATCTGGTGGAAACAGTAACCGATCCCGGTCAGGAACTATCCTGTACTCCGGGAGGCAGAGCGTTGCTGGGAGAGGCAACCTACAAAGACAGTTTATGCGGTGTTTCCTTTGCAGTGCCCTATGATTCTTTTTTCCAGCCAAATCCGGATGCGTTTTCCAATCTAATGGAGTCTATTCTGGGACCAACTCTAGATAAGCTCAGTCTAATTAGCTCGGTCCATAAGCGCAAACTATCGCTGTTAGATCTTTATTGCGGGGCGGGGGTTCTTTCGGCGGTCCTGGCTCACCGATTTTCAGAGTGGCAAGAGATCCGGGGCTATGAGTTTGTGGACTCGGCCGTGAATATTGCCCGCCAGGAGTTTGCCCGATGGCCGCTGGATTCGAACTTCTATGTAACGGATCTCAATAACCCGCCACAAGACTTATCCCTGCAGGCCGATCTAATTGTAATGGATCCGCCCCGGGCAGGTCTATCGCCTGCGCTTTGCAAGAAAATAGCCGAAACGGCTACGGCGCCATTGATTCTTTATATTTCCTGCAACCCGGAAACGCAAATTCGGGATCTAAGGATATTGCAAACTCAGTATCAACCTGTTACAGCAGTTCTGGCAGACTGCTTTCCGTTTACAGCCCATATGGAGCAGGCAATTCTCTTGACCCGAAAGGATTTTGCGATCTAAGTTTGCAGGGGCAGAGTTAATAATCGAAAAGATGGCAGAGCAACCAACAGCAAATGCAGGGCAATGGATTCTGTCCCGATTTTCCGAGACAGATGATTTGAGCTTAACCAGGGCATTGATTAATGCCCTTCCTGGAATATTTTATGTTCTCAATACAAAAGGGGAGCTCCTGGATTTTAATGAGCGCTTTGTTCAAATCTCGGGGTATGAACCCAACGAACTACACGGATTAACGGCGGACACATTAACGGATCCGGCCTATCGCGAGGCCGTGGGTCGGGCCATAGAAAAGGTATTTACCACGGGAGATGCCTTTGTTCAGGCTCCGGTTCGTAAGAAGAACGGACAGCTCATTCCATTCTTTCTTACAGGAAGAAAGATTACCATCGATGGCGAAACCTATCTTATTGGCACGGGCGTTGATCTGACCAGCGAAATGGATGCCGTGCGTGCTCTGGAAGAAGCCGAGCATCGCTACATTAGCATGTTCCAGAATTCTGCAGAAGGGCAGTATCTATTTACTCGCGATGGTCTGCTGGTGGATCTGAACCCGGCCGCCTGTAGATTGCATCGCGCCTCCAGAGACGAATTACTGGATTCCACAATCCGGGATTTGTTCATCCCCGACCGCGGCCGACCGGTGGAGCTAATTTCGCGCGCGGTGCGCATGGGTCGAAAGCTTTCGGGAAACGGCCGGGTCATTAGAAGCGATAAATCCAGCTTTGAAGGCGAAATCTACGGCGCTCCCATGGAGATGGCAGGCAATCAATTCTATCTGGTAAGCGTGCGCGATATTAGCGCCCGGTTACAGGCGGAAAAACAGGTGCAGCGGCTACTGTATGTAATTGAGAACACTTCGGATCTCATTGGGATTTCCGATTCACAAGGAAGACAGTTGTTCTTGAATCGAGCCGGGCGCGATCTGGTGGGCGCCGATCGCAATACCGATGTTTCCAGCTTGCTCATTCCGGACTTTCATCCGCCCGAAGTGACAAAATTTGTTCTGGATGAGGCCTTACCGGCCGCCCGACAAAGGGGGATCTGGAAAGGAAAGACCGCGCTTCGCGATAAAGATGGCAGGACCATTCCCGCATCGCAGATTATACTTTCCCACCCTGACGAAGATCCGGAAGTATTTAGTACCATCATTCGTGATGTAAGCGAACGCGAGCGAATTCTGGAAGAACTGCAGAACGCTCGGGACTGGATGACCATAACGCTGAATTCCATATCGGAAGGCGTTATATCGGTGGATCGCGAAGGCATCATTGAGTACATGAATCCTGCGGCTAGAAAACTTACA
>JAGRNC010000353.1 GCA_020440935.1 Leptospiraceae bacterium
GAAAAGTATGCGGACTGACTGGCCTCTTGATTCCAGTGCGAGCAATGTATTTTTTTAGAAGCCGCCAGACCGATTTCCGATTCAGTCGATCGCCTTTCTTACTAATAAAGAGATACTGGCTGTAGCGCGATTTGAGGATCTTCTCCCGCGCCGAATCCATATAGTTCTGCACCACTTCCAACGATTTCTGACCGAATGGCACCAATCGTTCGCGACCGCCTTTGCCACGCACGGTCAAAAACAGATTCTCCAGATCCAGATCTTCCATGCGAAGGTTACAGGCTTCGGAGATTCGCAATCCGCTGGAATACAGAAGCTCAAATATGGCTTTGTCCCGCATTTCGTAGGGATCTTTTTCGTTGAAGCAATCGAAAAGCTCTTTGATTTCTTCAACGGTCAGATAATCAGGAAGGGTCTTCTTCACCTCTGGAGTGTCCACGTTATCCGTGGGGTTCGCCTCCATTCGGTTGTCTTCCTTAAGATATCGATAAAACTGTCGCAACGCGGCCAGCGCTCTTGCGCGAGACCGACTGGATATCTTCTTTTCCTTCTGATCCGCCAGAAATCCGACTACATCTTCGGTATTTACGGTCAGCAAATCTTTGCGACGCGCAGATACGAAGTCTTCGAACTTCTTTAGATCGTATGAGTATGCATGGATTGAGTTCTCGCTGAGTCCTCGTTCCACCAACAGAAAATCCTGGAATTCTTTCAGTATATTAGGCCTGGTCAAAGTTCCGCTCCCTACAACTACATAATCGGAAAGCTATGTCTCTTTTTTTGAAACATTTTTGGCCGATGGCAAAAAAGCGGGGGCTCCCGACCGGCCATCAGTGGTCCGCCGGGACGGGCCGAAAGGCCGCTTCGGTTGGATCAAGCGACCAATCATATTAACCATACGAAAGGGAATAAAAGTTGCTGTCACAGAGCGCAGGGGCGAGTTGTTCACCGATGGCCATTGAAGATCCTTTAAAAGACATTGTAGCGCTGTGTAAGCGAAGAGGCTTTGTATTCCCCGGTTCCGATATCTACGGAGGTCTGTCCAATACCTTCGACTACGGTCCGTATGGATCCGAGTTACTCCGCAACCTCAAAAATCGATGGTGGAAATCCTTTGTGAGCGAACGCGCCGATGTGGTAGGCCTGGATAGCGGCATTTTACTGCATCCCCGGGTATGGGAAGCCAGCGGCCATGTGTCCAGTTTCAGTGATCCTTTAATCGACTGCAAAAAGTGCCGATCAAGGTTTCGGGCCGATCAGTATCTGGAAGACCAACTTGGCATTGAGACTTCCAATCTGGATCTGGACGGCATCAAAAAAACCATGCTGGCCAATCCAGATCTCAAATGCCCCAACTGTGGCGCGAAGGAATTTACCGAGCCGCGGCAGTTCAACCTTATGTTTGAAACGAAAATGGGCGCCACTGCCGGTTCTGACATGACCGTATATCTACGTCCAGAAACGGCGCAAGGAATTTTTATTAACTTCAAGAACGTTGTAGATAGCTGCCGGGTGCGCATTCCGTTCGGAATCGCACAAATCGGAAAAAGTTTTCGAAACGAAATTGTGGCGCGTCAGTTCGTATTTCGCACACGCGAATTTGAACAGATGGAAATGGAATACTTTTGCGAGCCCGGTACACAAAGAGAATGGTTCGAACACTGGGTGGATTTTTGCCGCAACTGGCTCCAGAATCTGGGTATCAAAGAGGAAAACCTTCGCACCCGCGACCACGATCCGGAAGAGCTAGCCTTCTATTCGGAAGGCACAGTGGATCTGGAATACAATTTTCCATTTGGATGGGGCGAGCTGTGGGGCATCGCCTCGCGAACAAGCTATGATCTGGGAAAACATATGGAGTTTTCCGGAAAGAAACTGGAATACCAGGATCCAGAAAGCAAAGATAAGTACATTCCTTATGTGGTGGAACCCGCACTGGGCCTGAATCGACTATTCCTGGCTGTACTGTGCGATGCCTACGAGGTAGAAGACGAAGGCACAAAAGAGCAGCGCGTTCTGCTAAAGCTCCACCCTTCCCTGGCTCCAGTCAAAGCTGGCATCTTTCCTTTAATGAAGAAAGACGGCCTACCTGAAATCGCCGAAAAGCTATATAAGGATCTGGCAAAACACTGGCCTGTGGATTACGATATTTCCGGGGCCATTGGAAAAAGATACTATCGGCAGGACGAACTGGGAACCCCGTTTTGCATTACGGTGGATTACGAATCCAAAGACGATGCAAAAGCCACTGTCCGCGAGCGGGATTCCAGGTCGCAGGAAAGAGTGAGTCTGGACCGAATGGCGGAATACATCCGCGATCGCTTGCAGGACTGACACAATATGATAGCAGAAATGATCTGGAGCCTGCAGTTATTTTGCTCCGGAATCATGTGCGGACTGGCCTGGTTTGTTCAGCTAAATCATTATCCGCTAATGTTAGCTATTCCGGCGGACCACTTCGCCGAATATGAGCGCGAACATGTCCGTCGCACAGGATGGATTGCAGCGCCGGCCATGTTAGCGGAATTGGCTGCCGGACTGGGGCTTGCCTATCTCTTACCACACGTCTGGTATACCTGGGGCAACACTTCGCTTCTGCTACTCCTATGGGCCTCTACGTTTCTGATTCAAGTTCCCATACACCGGCAACTACAGAGAAACGGCAAAAACGAAATCCTGATTCGGCGACTGGTCACCACAAATTGGATTCGATCGGTGGCGTGGACGGCGGTCTTCATCGGCTTAATCCTCCATCGGCTCTGAACTGCACGGAGACTTTGCGCCATGCGAGCTGTGCGGGCAGGCAAGCTCTGGTTTCCTGTTGGAGACCTTGAAATGCGCATTATGAGGGAGTCTGGAATTTTTTATCTTGCCCGCCAGCTGAATGACAGGCCACTTTATCCAACAATCAATGGACCGTCCCCGACTGAACGAGCCGGCAGCCCGGTTTCGCATGATCAATGGCGTGCGCCCGGCCCTCACTGGCTTTGCAGCATTTTTATCCTATTATGAAGGATTGCCCGCGCTGGGCCACATTCTGATCGGTTTTCTCTGCCTTTCCCTTCTGTGGTTGGTGGCCAGCATTTTGTGGATCAGTCCCGAAAAGCAATCGGGATACTTTTCTTTTGTTCCCAGCCTTCTGGACATTACCTTTCTTACGGCCTTCATCTATTTTACAGGCGGCGGACTTTCCACAGCCATTCTCGTTTACGGCTACATTGTTGCGGTGTCGGCCATGAATACTCGCGCGCCCCAGGGATTATTCTCCGCGGTCTACATTGTTATCATTTTTTCTGCCATGAACCTGGCCCTGTTATTTGGTGTTCTGGCGCCAGTAAACCTGCTGGGTACAATACATACACTTTCGCGGGCGGAAACTTTGCAGACCATTGCGCTGGTTGCAATCATCAACTTTGGTCTCTATTTTCTGATCCACGGACTTGTGCTATCGCTTGAGGCGAAGAATCGCAAATTGCAGGAACAATCGGATCGAATCCAGCAAACCAATCGCGTGCTTGCCAGTCGAAATCGACAAATGAGCGACGAGCTGGAAGTGGCGCGAAAAATCCAGGAAACTTTGATTCCGCGAAATATGCCTTCCGGAGAA
>JAGRNC010000354.1 GCA_020440935.1 Leptospiraceae bacterium
GACGGCTTCCATTGGCACGAGTAGCTGGGCGATCCATCGGGGCGATCTTCAATCGGCGCTATTGCAAGCGGCCTCCGATGCCGGGGCACAAATTCACACCGACCGTCGATTGCAATCGGTGCATGAAGACGGCCGAGTGCATTTGGAGTTCAACAACGAACGTCATGCCCGGTGCGATCTGTTAATTGGCGCCGATGGAATCCATTCGGTAGCGCGGGAGTATGTGCTGGGAAAGACAGCCATGCGAAGCGCGGGTCAGAGTTGCTGGCGGGGAGTGGTGGAACGTTCGAGTTGGTCCAGGCAATGGCCGTCGCACACCGCCTGCGAGTTTCTGGGTTCTGGAAGTCGGTTGGGCATCGTTCCCATCGATGCATCGCGCATTTACTGGTATGCCACCGTATCGGAATCCAGAGGGATCGCACCAAATGACCTTGTGGGATTCTATGATTACTTCTCTGGATGGAATGATTTTGCCGACATCATTACTCTTCCGCAGAGCTCGCCCATTGCGCTGCCTCTTGCCGATCGTCCGCCGGTTAAAAGATGGTTTCGCGATAATGTAGTGCTTCTGGGCGATGCCGTGCATTCTACTACGCCGAATATGGGCCAGGGCGCCTGCATGGCCATAGAGAGCGCCTATGTACTGGCCAATCTGTTGTCGGAGCTCGAAGTCGCCCGCGCCTTGCCGGCCTATCAGGCAAAAAGATACAGTCGTACATCGCAGGTGAGCAGTCGGTCCTTTCGACTGGGACAGATCGCACAAACCCAGAATCAATGCGCTGCCTTCATTCGCGATGGCTTGATGCGTGGGCTTCAAAGGGTACAGCAAAACTCGGCGCGCGCACTTCTTCTGGGTGGACCGGCAAATTCCGGGAAGTCCTAGTTCAGGGTGCCGTGGTTTAGCATCTGCCTCAGTTCCGCCGAGGAGATTCCCTCTTTTTTTCCCAGGGTGATTCCTCGGCGCTCCCACCAGTCTTTCTTCTGGTTTCGCTCGTTTTTCTCTCGCTTGAACTTTTCCCAGAGTTCGGCAGGGATCCGTTCGCTCATTTGAAAATCCGGTCGAGCAATGTAGCCGAGATATTCGGACAGCAAATCCAGCACAACTTTCTGATGATGCTGAAAGAATGCAAAGATCTGCGAAAGCTGACGATTTCCTGCTTCTCGGCTATAAAACGCGGCTACCCCAAAATACCGCGACGATACAGAGGCTCGTAATCCGGCAGATGGTTGCTGTCCATCGGCTAATTCGAAAGCTAAAGCGATCGTGAGGTGCTCGCCATTGATTCGCGACAGAGTAACCAACGGAGCATTTTGTCCCAGGTATGGATCGTGGCGACGAATAGCGGCTTCGAGCTGCTCGGGATCTTCCAGAAGAAAGGACTCGATCTGCTTCTGGTATTCCAGGTCGGTATGACGCGCCAGCATTCCACAAAGGTAGACGGTCTTTTCGGAATTGATCCAGTTAGCCGGCTTTCGTGCCAGGAATCGCTCCAGAACAATCAGATGAGCCCGGTATATAGACTTCCAGTTTTGCTTGGATTCCATACTGCCTCCCATGCGCCATTCTGATGACGGCCTCATTCGTAGTATCGGCGTAAAAAAAGAACCAATAAGTCCTGCCCGCCCTACAATCTAATGGACGGTGCCGAGCCTGTGCTGTGCAAAAGAAAAATGAATGGTCCATGCGCCCATTGCATTAATCCAGAAGACTATGAGATTCTGGAATCGTTCAATCCGGCAGTAAGCTATTGCCGTTGCAAATTTTGTAACCGACGATACATTCTGGCGGAGCTGTTTCTGGATGCTATGTGTATTGAGACTATTGATCAGTTGATCTGGAAGGAGTTTGCAGAGTTACCCGATACAAATGATATCGTGGCCTATATTCTGGATCATAAACCGTATTACGCCTCTTCCAGCGGAGGGCCTTTTCATTTGCTGGAAGACAGGCCCCGGCCGGGGCCCGCTCCGGCAGATTAATCAGTATTTAATTGCGCGAGGCAGCTTTTTGGCCTGGCTAATCCAATCCTGAATTTTGCTTTCGCCTGGCATCTGGCGCACCAGCTTCTTCTTTGCATTGGTGGCAGCCATGGTTTCGTACAGATTCGAAGATTTTCGTTGCGCCAGTTCGACTACGGTATCTACACCGGCCGCTTCCAGCAGATCTGCATATTCTTCGCCCACGCCTTTGACTCGCATCAGGTCGGCATGATTGATCCATTCCAGCAGTAGTTTGGGAGAAAGACCGGAATCTTTCGCAATAGTCTTTCGACCATCGGGTGTTGCGCCTTTCTTGAGTAGATCGGCGATGGAGCGCACGCCCGCTTTTCGCAGAGTGTTTGCGTATTTGGGGCCGATGCCTTCAATCTCTTCTAGTTTTGCCATGGTTTAGGGAACCTCGGGAATTGAATTTTCTGCCATAGACTGTAGGAAGTACGACAGCTCAACAGCTTTCGCAAAGAATGCGGTTTTTTGCACAATCTGTAACTTCCGGTCTTAGCTATTGTTACAGGCCATTGGACGAAATTAACTTTACAAATTCCGAAATAACACTGCGAATCGCGCCATGAAAAGTTTTCTGAAATGGTTTGGCCTTGGATTCGCGGGCCTCATAGCGATTCTAGTACTGGTTGGCTTTCTTCTTCCATCAAGCTATCGGATTTCTCGATCCATCGAGATTCAGAAATCGGTGGATGAGGTCTTTCCGCTGGTAAACAACCTCAAAAACCAGCAAAAATGGTCTCCCTGGCGTGAAATGGATCCGGATATGAAGATTGAATGGGGTTCGGTCCTCGAAGGAAAGGGCGCGAAATACTCGTGGACCGGTCCTAAATCCGGCGAAGGAAGTATGGAGATCACCGAATCGGTACAAAATGAAAAGATTGTGACTGCCCTCGACTTTGGACAACAGGGTCAGGCAACAGCGGACTTCCTATTTGAGCCCACGGGCGACAACTCTGTAAAAGTAACCTGGGGATTCGACGGATCGCCCGGGATGGACCTGGTAGGCAGATACTTTGGCCTGATCATGGAATCCATGCTTGGCCCAGATTACGAAAAAGGCCTGAGCCACCTCAAGAAACTGGCCGAAACCGGCGAAGCTGCCAATCAAGTCGACTGATTGGAGCATTGGTGACAGTGAATGGGGCCTATCATCCAATCGGATCTGGCCCCGTTTGATTTCACGGAAATAAGAGGCAAGTTACCGACTTGCCGTTGCTCTTAATTTCTCCGTTCGTTCCACCGGAAACCCGAGGCAAGTCGTGGACTTGCCCTTACTCTACTGCCGCCCCCAGGTGAACCGGTGGCAACGTTCGTTGCTCTTAATTTCTCCGTTCGTTCCACGACCGGCCTTTAAATATATAATACAGCACCGGGAATACAATGAGGGTGAGCACCGAGGAAACGCCGAGGCCAAAGAAGATGGCGAATGCCAGCCCGGCCCATACAGGATCGGAAGCAATGGTCAGCGATCCGAGCATGGTGGTCACCGTGGTGAGCATGATTGGTCGAAATCGCGTGGAGCCTGCCTCCACCAGCGCCTCTTCCAGTCCCATCCCTGACTTCTTCAGATCGTTGAGATACTCTAAGAGAA
>JAGRNC010000355.1 GCA_020440935.1 Leptospiraceae bacterium
GTGGACGACGAAGCGCAGGAGCTGTACTTTCACACGGTCCGTGGAGAGAAAAGTGATGCCGTCCGAAAAATTCGCCTCAAGATGGGCGAGGGCATTGCGGGCTGGGTGGCTCAAGAAGGAAAGCCTGTCCTTGTTCCCGATTGTTCCAGCGATCCTCGTTTCTACCGACGTGCCGACCAGCTAACGCAATTTGTAACAAGAAGTATGATGTGCGTGCCTTTAAAGGCTCGCAAGCGGATCATTGGCACCGTCCAGGTTCTAAATAAGACCGGTGAGCGCCAGTTTGACGAATGGGATCTGAAGATCTTTGAAGTAATGGCAGATCAAGCCGCCGTGGCCATTGACAACGCCCGATTGCACGAAATGGCAACGATCGATGCTATGACCGGCCTTTATATGAAGGCTTATTTCCTTGCCCGCCTGGACGATGAAGTAAAACGCTTTCGCACCCAGGGAATCCCGGTAGCGCTCTTAATGAGCGACATTGACCATTTCCGAAAAGTGAACAATGAATACGGTCATCAGGCTGGCGATGCGGCCTTGATTGAACTGGCCCAGGTGATTCTGGATACAGTTCACGAACTGGGGGGCGAGGATATGGCTGGCCGCTATGGCGGTGAAGAATTCTGTATTCTGCTGCCCGAAACGGGACCCGAACGTGCCCTGGAAGTGGCCGAAAAGGTCCGAAAGAACATCGAAGCCCGTCCCATCCCCATTGAGGGACATGACGTGCATATTACCATTTCCATTGGAGTGTCCTGTCTGCCCGAGCACAAGGACCAGCTACAGGAATCCGAGGACATGGTGAAGTTTGCCGACGCAGCACTTTATATCTGCAAAGACAACGGTAGAAATTGTGTTGCCCTGTACGAAACAGGTACCTGAATAAAGACGATTTTGCGCATAGGAGAAAGACATGCCCGACTATTATCCATTTAGCCAGAAAGGATGCACCACCGACGAAGATGTTTGGGAACGATCCGGTAGACGCGGACAGCGCGCCTTTGAACTGGCCGCCATGGGTCTTCCCATTGTTCCAGGATTCGTACTGGACTCCGGGCTTACTCCCAATATGGCCAGCGCAAATCTGCAACAGATTGTTCGCGAAGCGCTGGGGGATCTAGAACAGGAAATTGGCCGAAAATTTGGCGATATTTCAAATCCGCTACTGGTCAAGGTCGTAGTCAGTTCCAACCTCAGTCTGCCCATCTACCCTACCGTATTTAACATTGGTCTTTCCCCGGTTACCATGGCGGGATTCGCTTCGCTGATCGGCGAGAAATCTGCCTGGTTCGAGTATTGCTATCTTCTGCGTACTGCAGGCACTAAAATCTACGACATCGAAGGATCACGCTTTGACGAGATTCAACGTAAATATCCAGATACCGTAGACGGACTTAAATCCTGCGCCCAGGAAATGCTCGGGCTGGTGGGTAAAGATGACATTCCTGATGATCCAATCGAGCAGCTTGCCGTAATCTGTAAGAATCTGGCCAAGCGTTATTACGATCCAGAGATGGACTCCGAAGATCCGGCTGCGCTGATTGTACAGGGCATGGTGTTCGGAAACCTGGGAGAGGATTCTGCCGTTGGGATGTACAACACCCGAAACATCGTTTCCGGGGAGAACCAGCTGGACGGAAGCTTTCTGCGCAACGTCTATACTCTGGAAAAGAAAGGCGACGACATCCACCAGCTGGACAGCGCCTACCTGGATGAACTCAAGAAAATCGGAGGCGCTCTGGAGCGCAAATTCCGCGAAATTAGAGAAGTAAAATTCATCATCGAAAAAAAGAAGCTCTGGTTGCTGAATCAGACCACCGTCGATCGGAAGTCTACCCAGGCCCACCTTCGGACATTGCTCGATCTTCTGAAAGAGGGCGTGGTGGAAGAGAAATGGGTAGTGGAGCAGCTTCCTCCGGGCCAGCTCGCTACATTGCTGCACTCCGTTGTGGATCCCGCTTCCATGGAAAAAATGCCGGTAATCAGCGGAGGTCTTACGGGAGCTCCTGGTGCCGCTGTAGGTCGAGTGTACTTTTCCGCCGACCGACTAATGGAAGTGCATCGCGAAGCGATCCAAAAAGGTGAAGATACCCGACTGATTCTGGTGGTTTCTGCCTCTTATGCGGAGGACGTAAAGGCCATCGAGGTAGGACAGGGTGTAATTTCCAATGAGGGTGGTTATTCTTCGCATGCTCCGGTTGTGTCCCGCTCCCTCGGAAAAGTGAGCATTGTTCAGCCAGAGATGAAGATCGGATCTGACTACCTGGAAATTGGCGGTCATCGCGTAAACGAAGGCGACTACATTACCATGGATGCGCCGGTCTATAAAGCTCCCAGCCTCGGCGTTGGAAAAGCCGACCTGATTAGTCCGGACATTCATACCAATGGTCTGGTCGAATTCATCGATGTAGTAAAACGATATATCAAACCTGATTTTGTTGTTCGAGCGAACGCAGACCTGGGTCGCGACGCAAAGACTGCAAAGATCATGGGCGCCTATGGAATTGGACTTTGCCGCACGGAGCACATGTTCTTTGCCGAAGACCGGATCCAGCGCTTCCGCGAAATGATCCTTTCGCGCACAGTAGAAGAGCGGATGAAATGCCTGGAAGATTTACGTCCGGTGCAGAAGCAGGACTTCCTGGATCTCTTCTCTACCATGGCTCCGCACCATGTAACGATTCGTCTGCTGGATGCTCCGTTGCATGAATTCCTTCCGCGTAGCGAAGACACCCTCAATGATTACCTGGAATACCTCTCCAAAAAGGGCGTTACCGTAGACAAAGGCGATGTTTCCGATCGAATTGAGAGGTTGCATGAATTCAACCCTATGCTCGGTCACCGCGGATGTCGCGTTGCGATCACGTATCCTGAAATCTACCATATGCAGGCAAAAGCGATCTTCGAAGCTGCCTGCGAACTGAAAAAGCAGGGAACGGACATCGTTCCTGAAATTATGATTCCTATCGTGATGAATCCAAATGAATTGAAATTCATCAAGAATGGTAAAGTAATCGAAGGTAAATCCATTAAAGGGATTCGCGATGTTGCCAAAGAAGTGTTCTCTGCCCATGGCATCGAGGTAGCCTACAAAGTCGGCACTATGATTGAACTACCTGCGGCTGGTCTGCTTTCCGACGAGCTCGCGCAGTACGCCGAGTTCTTCAGCTACGGAACTAATGACCTGACTCAGACAACGTTCGGATTGAGCCGGGACGATGCGAACTCCTTCTTCCCCGCTTATACTGAATTTGACCTTCTTGCAAATAACCCCTTCCAGGTGCTTGGTAAGCCGGTCAAAGAATTGATCGGGATCTCTGCCGAACGCGGTCGGATCACCCGACCGGACCTCAAGCTGGGTCTTTGTGGCGAGCACGGCGCCGATCCGGAGAACATCGAGTTCTGTTTCGAATCTGGTCTGGATTACGTATCCTGCTCTTCTTACAGTGTGCCTATTGCCTTGCTGGCTGTGGCGCAGCTGAACCTGAAGAGGGAGAAAGAAGCCCAGTAGACGGCAGCCATCCAAAAAAGGGAAAGGCTCGG
>JAGRNC010000356.1 GCA_020440935.1 Leptospiraceae bacterium
ACTACTCAACAGGGGTCAATTGGAATCGCAGGTCGCAAACCGATGCACAGGGTGTACTTCTTCGGACCGATTGGTATCCCGGCTTTCTAATTTCAATCACTGGTTCTTCTCCAGGGACGAGAAAGACCTGAGCCATTCCCGAGCCATCGGTGCGAGGCCAGGCCTCTCCCTCGTACATAGTTCTGCTGATCAAATCTACGGTTGCATTTTCTACCGGCAGACCGCGACGGTCCAGCACCCGAATGGAAAGTCTGGGAGAGTCCAGAAATAGGCGAAGCGATTCCAATACAATGGGTCGCATGCCCTGGATGGATCGGTTTGCATCCTCCCAGGAAGGGCTGCCCATGGACCCCTCCACAATAAATGCCATAATCCCCATTTCATGGTACAGCCAATCCTGATCGGTACCGTCCACCGAGTAAAGTTTCCGGGCGGCCTCGTATTGCCTTTCCTGGCGGTAACTAATTCCCCGGGATGCCATGGAGGTGGCCAGGTAGGCGGCAGGATCGGGGTAGGGGTTAGCGGCGCCATCGGCGGTATAAGGAAAAAGTACTCTGGTCGCGTATGTATGGAAAGAAAGCGAAAGCACAAAGCGATGTTTGCGTGCAATCTCCATCATCATTTTAACTTCCGGCTCGCTTCCGGGCTCTTTTCCTCTATATTTATAGGAGGCAGCGCTTCCGCTGGAGGCCATCTGGTTGCCCGATTTCCAGTAGAAGGGAAAGTTTCGGTTTAGATCAACGCCATTGGCATTCTTTCGGCCCATGTAGCCATTTTCATTCCAGAATCGATGTAATCCGTCTGGATTGACCACGGGAACTATCCAGATCGCGGCCCCATCCAGAATTCGGCTGCGTAGCTTTGGATCCATGGCGCTGCCATTACAGGGTTCATTTAAGAGTGCGCATGCCAGATCCAGGCTATACTCGATACTCAATATCTCCGATCCATGGATTCCGGAATTGTACAGCAGGGCAGGTCGCGGAGAAGAACCTCTGGAAATGCGCAATGCATAGACCGGACGATCTTGAACCGAAGTGCCAATGCGATAAACCTTTGCCAGATCCGGATGCCGCGCCTCCAATCGGTGCAGGATTTTCTCCACCAATTCTTCGTCTTTGTATCCCTGCATCCAGCGTTGCAGATCGGTATATAGTTTGCGAGTACCAATACCTGGATCAATCCATCGATAGGGGCCGTTCACTATGATGCTGTATCCGTGATTCTGGAAAAAGGCCGCATCCTTCTTGCGGATTCGATATACATTATGATCGCCCTGGTATTCGGCTTCCTGGATGGGCGGAAAATCGGAGCCATACTTTTGCTTTAGATTTCGGATCTTTGTACCGCTGGCACGGATAAATGCAAATTGATCAAACCAGTGGATATATTCGGGCTCGTAGCCCAGGTTTCGTGGATCGCTCGTGCGGCCAAAGACGGGCAGCGATAGGCCATGTTCGGAAATAAATCCGCTACGACAGGTCGAAGAAGCTCCCAGCAGGGCAGCCAGGAAAAAGAAAAGCCCGACGGGGCCGGGCAGTGTGGGAAGAAATCCTATTTTGGATTGCCGGCTCATTCCACCGACTTTTCAGATGCATCGTCTTTGCGCAAGTAGGCAAGTCGTTGCTCCTCGGAAATCTTGGAGAATGCGATTTCCTGTTCTGTATGCGCTTTTCGATAATGGCGCTGGATTTTAGTCCAGTATCGTTCGATGTAGTATCCGCGAGAGACATTACCAGGACCGGCATTGTAGGACAGAGCCACCAGTCGGGGTTCCTTCATCTCTTCGAATAGGAAATTGAGGTATTTAACTCCCAATCGAACATTGGTATCGGTGTCATGGAGTTTGGTTACATCGGCATCGGCGCCGTATTTTACATTCATCCACTGCACTGTATCTGTCATTAGCTGCATATAGCCCCGTGCATTGGAGCTAGAGACTGCATATTTCTTGAAGGTGGACTCGGTTTCGATGAAGGCAGTGACGAAAAGCTCCGGATCCACCGGCTTCCCATCGATTTTTGCGCTTTTCGGGATTTGCAGGGATCGAGAATGCTTCCGAATGGCCTCGGCCAGTGCTATGCTTTCTTCCGGATCGATTCCGGGATTGTATCTCTGGATGTAGTCGATGAGAAATTCCAGGTGCGGATCCTCAACTTGAGCTTCAGTAGAAATCTGACTGTCCAGGTGACGGCCGATGACAAAGGCGGCGACCAGCAGCGGGGCGGTCATCATCAGTTTTATTCGTTGGCTTTTCATATTGGCCTCCTGACTTTCGTTGGTGCGTTGCACCAATCTATGACCAGATTTTTTTGCGGCGCACTACGGTCCAGTCTTTTTTGTATCGGTCTATTGGCCCTTTTCCTTAGCCCCGTCGCCGGGATTTTGGGCCGAACAACGGAGGATAGACCGCTGGGTTTGCCGAATAAGGGCCCAGGATGGGCACCAGTGCTCGGTTTTGATGGAAAAGGGGCCTCGGATGCGGGTGGCACAGAAAAGCCGTTTCACCGGGCCGCCGGTCTTCAGGGTGCACTTTTTGCGGGGCTACAATGGACTGATTCACCGCTGGGACTCGAGATTGTGGGCGCTGGGCTGGCTCGTAGCAGCTTGGCCAGCCGACGCTCGGAAGGTGGTCTACAATCGGCCTGGGTGTTTCTAGGCGCTTCCGGGTCGCGGCTGGATCATCCCCGGGCCTCCGATCCGCCTTATTTCCTGCGGGCGGGTTTTATGCCATTGCTATCCGATCCCATGGGTTTGTTGTACTCGGGGTATAGACCGGCGGTCCATTTTGGATATAGAGCCCGAATCGGCCAGCTTTCCTGGCTGGGACTGGAATTTCTGGCCATGGATCTGTCGGACGATTCTCCCTATTTTGCTCGGGGCTACGCTACCGGTGCTGCGCGGTATTACGAAACGGCCGTTTCCTGGTGGATAGACCGATTTGAATTGCGGCTCAGCCACGGAGTCTACGATCTTCGGGGGCGCTCTGCCCTGCCCGAGGGTCGGTTCATGGATGCCAAATTGTGGGAAGGGCAGCAATCCCGGCCCGACCAATACATTCATTACTCGGGCTTAGGGCTGCGGTTTAACGGAGAAGTATTCCGCGCCGATTTGCAGGCCTATCAGTCCTGGGGCCAGCTGGCTCAGATTGAATCTGGAGTTGAGGAGTTTCTTTCGCGCAAGACTGTGCGTGGATGGCTGGTGGCGCTGCGGACTCGCTGGATTCTGGGCGAGGAGGGATTACAGGATCTGGGCGCTTCTGGGCTGGGCTCATCCAGGAATCGCAAAGATGGACAGGATTTTCACGGATTCGCTCCTCTTTCTCCCGAGCCCACGATCATGGGGGGCTATGCTTCCATCTTCCTGACTTCGCGGCCCGCCTTTGACCAGAGCCACTCCTATTCCAATCGTCGATTCTTCGATTCCTTTCCGACGGCTGCAGCCAGCAACGAGGGAAGGATCGTAAATAGACAGCTGGAAGGGTCGGGATCAGTGCTGACCATACCGGATCATGCAAACCGAGGAATTCGAATGGGGGG
>JAGRNC010000357.1 GCA_020440935.1 Leptospiraceae bacterium
TGGCCTGTTACGCATTCCCGGAGTGGCGCTTACAAAAGCGGGAAAGGAGCGCAAGGTTGTAGCTATGGACGATATGCTTCTTCTCGGCTTTAGCGCCCGACTGGATGCGGCGCTGGTCGAACTGATTCGCTTGTTATCCAAAGCAGCAGGTTAATATGAACAGGCGTTCCCGATTATTTCTGGCCATTAGCTCTGTGGGTCTTCTGGCGGCTATGCTTGCAGCACTCTGTATTGGTGCCTTTTCCATACCGCTGGAATGGATCCCGGGGCTACTGATCGGCGACGCGAATGCCGATCGCGAACTTGCCCATCAGGTTCTCTGGAGTATTCGCTTGCCCAGAGTGTTATTTGGTGTGCTGCTGGGAGGCGCCCTCGCTTTCGCCGGGGCCATAACCCAGGGTCTCTTTCGCAATCCCATTGTTGACCCTGGACTGATTGGCGTTTCCTCCGGGGCAGCCCTGGCTGCATCCTTCGCCATCGTACTGGGGCATACAATTCCGCTGCTTCATTCGAACGAAGCGATTTCGGTGGCGGCCTTTCTGGGGGGCACCGGCGCCTGCTTTCTTGTATATTTCATTTCCGGGCGCGATGGAAAGACCAACGTTGTGACCTTACTGCTTTCGGGCGTAGCCATTCTGGCGCTTTCCGAAGCGATCATCGGATTGCTTATATTCATAGCCGATGACGACCAACTGCGTGACCTAACATTCTGGCGCCTGGGAAGTCTGAGTGGTGCGACCTGGAATCGAATGATCCCAACCATACCGTTTCTTTTGCTTCCGTTGCTGACCGCTGGCTTTCTTGGCAAAGGACTGAATGCACTCTCTCTGGGAGAAAGGGAGGCATCCCATCTGGGGATTTCAGTGGAGCGATTCAAGACTGCGCTTGTATTTCTAACCGGAGCTTCTGTGGGAGCTGGCGTGGCGGTGGCTGGAATCATTGTATTTATTGGCCTGGTCGTACCGCACCTGGTGCGATTGATGACGGGACCCGATCATCGCACGCTACTTCCTTTCAGCTTCTTGTTGGGATCCATTATAATGACACTGGCCGATTTATTGGCGCGAACCATAGTCGCTCCGGCGGAATTACCAATCGGCATCATTACCGCCAGCCTGGGAGCGCCCTTCTTTCTGTATCTCATTCAACGCAAGAAAGGAGAACTGGTATGGGCCTGATTGCCAGAAATATTGATTATTCAGTGAGCGATCATTCGATCCTTCGAGCGGTGAACATGGAGATCCGGCCGGGAGAATTGCATGTATTGCTGGGTCCCAACGGCGCCGGAAAATCCACCCTTCTAGGATTACTCACCGGCGATTTGATCCCGAATGCCGGCGAAATTGAAATCGATGGAAGGGCCATGGCGGAGTTGCGCAGAAAAGATCTGGCACGCCGACGAGCAGTCCTTCTGCAATCCACCAGCATACCATTCGCTTACACCAGTGAACAGATCGTTGCTCTGGGACGATTGCCGCATTCGGGCGACGACCCGGAGATCGTGCATCAGTCGATGCAAAGTACACAGATCAATCATCTGAAGGAGCGCATCTATTTAACGCTTTCGGGCGGCGAAAAGCAAAGAGTGCAACTCAGTCGAGTGATCTGCCAGCTGCAGGGGGTGAATGATCAGACCTACATGCTTCTCGATGAGCCAATTACAGGTCTGGATTTAAATCATCAGTTACGAATGCTGGAGATCGCGCGAACCATGAGCCTGGCCGGCTGCGGCGTGTTTTTGATTCTGCACGATCCGGGGCTTGCTGCACGATACGCTGATCGCATATCTCTGATTAAAGGAGGCCGGATCCTCGATTCGGGTAGTCCGCTGGAAATAATGACCGAGGAATCTCTGGGTGATCTATACGACATTCAGATACAGGTATTGCGCGATGAACACTCCATTAACGCCGTAATTCCACGTATGAGTAACAATGCAATCCATCAAAATTCTGAACAGGAGACGAAAATGAAAAAGGAAGAACTCGCCGCAAACTGGCAAAAACTACGAGAGAAAGATGCGCATATCCGAATTCGCGATGCAGCTCAGAAATTGGATGTATCGGAAATGGAATTGTTGCTCACCCGCGATACGGTGACCGCCCTAAGGCCGGAATTTTCGGCCATAATGGGCGAAGCAGGAAGCCTGGGTCGAGTGATGGCTCTGACTCGCAACGAGGCATGCGTTCACGAAAGAAAGGGAACCTTTGAAAATATTTCGGCAAAAGGTGGATCAGGCCTGGTAGTGGGTCCGGACATTGATTTACGGATCTTCTATGATCATTGGGCGCATGCATTCCATGTAGTTGACGAAGTTCGCGGAGAAACGAGACATAGCCTGCAGTTTTTCGACAAATTCGGTCAGGCAGTCCATAAGATATTTCAGCTGGAATCGCCGGAGCCTTTCCTCGCAATCTCTACCAGGTTCCGGGCCGCGAATGCGGACCACAGCGTGCAGCGAAGTCCGGAAACAACGCCGCTGGAGGCAAAACTCAAGAAGGATATCGACCAGAACGCTTTTCTGGAAGATTGGGCCGCGCTTCAGGACACCCACGATTTCTTTGGTATGCTGGCACAATACGGCCTGCATCGAATGCATGCTCTACAAATGGCAGAAGGCCGATTTACCTCCCTGCTTTCCAAAAGCGCAATCTCCGAACTTCTGTTTCGGGCAGCCGAGACCGGCCAGGAAATCATGGTCTTTGTTGGTAATCCAGGAATGATTCAGATTCACACCGGTACCATCAGCAACGTTCGCCCGCTGGAAGCATGGATGAATGTGCTGGATTCGGATTTCAATCTTCACCTTCGCACGGATTTAATCGATCGAGCCTATCTTGTGGAGAAGCCAACGCGGGATGGAACCGTAACCTCCATTGAAGTGTTCGACGGCGCAGGAGCTCTGATTGTGCAGTTCTTTGGAAAGCGGAAGCCGGGCATCCCCGAGCAGGAGAGCTGGCGCGCTCTTGCCCATTCCCTGGTCGAAAAGGTAGCTTAGAGGATCTAAGAATGCGACTTTCTTCTATTAATCTTGCAGACTTGGATTCGGTTCGGCCCAACGAAGCTCTCCCATTTATTGAGATTGAGTCCTATTCTTATTCTCGAATCAGTAGGATTCTCAGCTCCGGGCCAGCAGGGCTCCTGGGCCGATGGATGATGGGCGCGGTCCTCGTTTTGCTCTGTGGCTTCTGCCGGCATCCGGCAAGCGAAGGAGGCGAACTGCAGGCATTGTTCGATGCGGTAGCCCCAGTGGACGAGGAAGCTGGAACCGGAAAATGCACCACAGTCGCATTGGCCAGCTTCAATCAGACAGTCATCCAGGCCACCTCCAATGTGGAGTGGACGCACTGCGATCTTAGCCTGGGGGCCCTTACCACTGCCAGCGGCCCCTGGGACCTTCGTATGCGAAGATTTCAGGCCGCAACGAATAGCGGAAGTTCGGGGTCTGGAAGCGGAGGAGCCTGTAGAACCGGATTGTCCGACCTATCCGCGGTTAATTCGGTAGGACAATTTTCATCAAGCACGGCGGGTAAT
>JAGRNC010000358.1 GCA_020440935.1 Leptospiraceae bacterium
GGTAGAAGAAATCGCCTACCAGACCAATCTGCTGGCGCTGAACGCAGCTATCGAGGCAGCCCGGGCCGGCGAACATGGACAGGGATTTGCCGTCGTTGCAACGGAGGTGCGAAAGCTAGCCGAGCGAAGCAGAAACTCCGCGCAGGAGATTAGCAAAATAGCAGGCCATTCGGTGGAAATTGCGGAAAATGCCGGTCGGGTTATTCGCGAAATGGTTCCAGGAATCAAAAAGACCGCTGATCTTGTAACCGAAATTAGCGCATCGTCCAATCAGCAGAAAGATGGAACGGAGCAGATTAACACAGGGGTTCAGCAGATGAGCCAGATTTCGCAGAATGCGGCAGCAAGCGCCGAAGAGCTGGCAGCCACAGCAGAAGAGCTTTCCAGCCAGGCAGAATCCCTCAGCGATAACCTCTCTTTCTTCGAAACCATGAATCGACATCTGAAATCCGATGACATCGCAGAGATTGAGCGCAGAGCAAAGGAGATGTCCGGTGCCGCGCTGAAGAGACCGCAGAATGCTCCGCTGAAATTTAAGGAAGGCGATTTCGAGAAGTTCTAGGGAACGTCTCAGGATCACAGCCGGGTGTACCCGGCTACCCGCCGAATTCATGTGCGCGTAAGATGTCTCTGCCGCTTTTGTCAGAGACATTTTTGTCGAACCATACCTCCCTTCCCTGCACTGCAGCAATCTGTTGTGCAGTCCCGCAGTCGTCGGTAGCCCCCAGCTGGACCGCGTCCGCCGTAGATTGCGGTTTTTCCTCGACCTATTGAGCACGGAGGGTATACTGTCCCCGTTCTCAGTCAGAGCAACGCGTCCAGGACTAATCAGTCCACCGGATGCGCATACGGTGCCGGTGGATTTTATTCCACCCGGTTACCATCGGAAACACAGGAAGGATCGATGAAGAGAAAGACAGCGCAAATATATATCATTCTAATTTGTGCAATTTTGCCGATTGCCAGCCTATGGGCAGAAGAAGGCATCAAGCGCCTGGAACCCATACGCACCGATTCGCCGCGTGAGACCATGAAATCTTTTATGGATGCGATGAATGATTACCGTAAAGGAGTAGAAGCGAAAGACCCGGACTTACAAAACCGAATCCAGGATGCCATCCGCACCCTGGACCTGTCGCAGGTGCCTGCCGTCACCAAAGAGGAAAAAGGACAGGAAGCAGCCATGCTTCTTAAGGAAGTCCTGGACCGGGTCATCGTAATCGATTATTCAAAGATTCCAGGCGAGGCCACGCCGGAAGATAAGACTCCCAAGCCATTACCCGAGCGCTGGCGATTGGCAGGGACCGAAATAGCAATTACGCGAATCGACGAAGGGGAAAGAAAAGGCGAATACCTCTTTAGTTCCTCAACTGTGGAACGAAGTCGCGAATTCTATGACAAAGTACAGGACCTTCCGTACCTGGATGGCACCGGTGGCGGAGCCGCATACAAGGATCCCTGGATGGAAGAGTACATCCCGGGCTGGGCGCAACGGAATGTACTGGGATTGTTTCTATGGCAATGGATTGGCCTGGGAATCGTAGTACTTCTGGGTTTGATTATTCGGACGATTGTCAAATTCGGCGTAGGCAAGCTCGTAACCCTGGTCTCCAAGAGCGAAACCAAATGGGACGATAAGTTCATCGATGCGTTACGCGGTCCTACCGGCTTTGCCATCGCAACGGTGTTCTGGTACTTTTCGCTTAAATACTTCCGATTCGACGGATCGGTCCTGAGCTTTTTTAATATCGTAATTCAGATTCTGTTCAGCGTAACTTTGATCTGGCTCGCCTATCGACTCACCGGAGTGGCCACCGAGTATATGACCGCTCTGGCATCAAAAACCGAGTCCACTCTGGATGACCAGCTGGTCCCTCTGCTCTCCAGGACTTTAAAAATCTTTGTGGTGGTCTTTGGCATTCTTGTAACGATCCAGAATCTGGGAATCAATGTGATGTCGGTGCTTGCTGGATTGGGCATTGGAGGTCTGGCTTTTGCTCTGGCCGCCAAAGATGCCGTGGCTAACTTCTTTGGTTCCCTGATGATTCTATTCGACAAACCATTTCAGGCAGGCGAATGGATCAAAGTAGGCGAAGCGGAAGGAACGGTGGAAGAAATTGGATTTCGCTCCACCCGTATTCGAACCTTTTACAACTCCCTGATTTCGATTCCAAATGCAGAACTAATGAATGCTAAAATCGACAATATGGGGCGCCGCGAATTCAGACGCCTGGTCTTGAAACTGGGAGTTACCTACGATACTGGTCCGGATTTATTGGAAGGATTTCTGGAAGGCATCAAGAATGTCATCAAGGCAAATCCAAATACTCGCAAAGATTACTACCATGTCGTCTTTCATGAGTATGGTCCGGACAGCCTGATCATAATGGTCTATGTATTCTTCAAAGTGCCGGATTGGTCCACAGAACTGGTGGAGCGTCAAAACTTGATGCTGGAAATCTATCGGCTGGCCCAATCCATGGGCGTGGAGTTTGCATTCCCTACGCAGACGCTGCATGTGGAAACTTTCCCCGAAAAGAAACCATTTCGCATCCCGGCCCAATCTTCGCCGGAAAAAATCAAGTCCATTGCCGGCGACTTCGGGCCTGGCGGAAAAGAAGCTCATCCCGGTGGCCAGGGAATCTTTGTGCCGCCCCACACGGAGTAGCTATTGCGTAGCCTGCGAGTAACAGTTAAGCCAAACTCCAGGTCCGTCGGAGTAGAAGAGTTGTCCGAGGATCAATGGGTGGTCCGGGTTCGAGAGCCAGCCACCGAGGGGAAGGCCAATCGTGCAGTGGTTCTGGCGGTGGCCCGGCATCTGGGGGTCCCTCCTTCTTCTGTGACAATTCATCGCGGTGAAAAAGGCAAAGAGAAACTGCTGCGAATTATCTGAGTGAACCCAGGGGGGCGAAAACAATTGACACCAGAGCCCCTGGCTCGCTTTCTCTTAGCTATCAGGAGTATTTAATGTCAATCAAAGATGCCTCGCTTGATACCCTAAAAACCTCGGGCGGCGACTATAAAATCCATCGGCTGGATGTAATCGAAAAAGAAGGACTGGGCAAGCTAGACTCCCTGCCTTATAGCATTCGAATCCTGCTGGAAACAGCCATCCGAAACCTCGACGGCTATCGGGTAGAAGAAGAAGACATCAAATCGGTAGCGGCGTACGACGCAAAGAAACCATCTGCCAAAGAATTTCCCTACCTACCCGGACGTGTGGTGCTACAGGACTTTACCGGCGTTCCCTGCGTGGTAGATCTGGCCGCCCTCCGGAGCGCCATGGTGCGCATGAAAGGCGACCCGGCTCGCATCAATCCGCAGGTCCGTGTGGATCTGGTAATCGATCACAGTATCCAGGTTGATTACTTTGGCCAGAGCGACGCATTACTCAAAAACATGGAACGGGAGTTCGAACGCAACGGCGAGCGCTACGAATTCCTGAAATGGGGTCAGCAAGCATTCCAGAACTTTGGCGTAGTCCCGCCCGGCGCAGGCATTGTGCATCAGGTGAACCTGGAATACCTGG
>JAGRNC010000035.1 GCA_020440935.1 Leptospiraceae bacterium
ATGGAAGCCAATAGACTGCCATTAAGAAAATGGAAACCCCGCTGGAATGTAGCCGCCGTGATGGGAAAACGCACCGGTCCATTTCGACGTCCGACTTGCTTAGCCATTCTTGCCCTGGCAGCGCTTACTCTGCCGCTTCCCATGGCCTGTACCGTTGGTTCCAGCGAAAACAAAAATGCCATCCTCGCCCTGCTATACACTGGCCGCCAATTCCATACCAGTTTCGAAAGCGTTAGCGATTTCAATGGCTCGTATATTGTTCCGCAGAACAATCAAAGCGCCGAGACGCATGAGCTCAGCGCTCTGAACGTATACAGCGGCGAATTCTCGCACAGGGCCTGGGTTTATAATACCGCAGCCGACAGCCATCGCGCCTACCCCACAGTGCAATTCCATAAGCTGGATGGCGGCTCCTATCAGGGGACGGTGTACATTGAGCTCATGGTATACCTAAAAGATGTTGTGATTCCTACAGGAAGCGGTCACTGGTTTAGCTTTATGACGGTGGCCCGGCGTACTCAGGATGCGTTCTGGGATGCCGTAACATTTAATCTGGGCTACGAAGGAATCGCGCATCTAATGCATGTGCCGTCGGTGGGACTCAAGGAATGGACCTTCCAGCGCACAGATCTTTACTTTCCTCAGAATCAATGGGTGAAGCTTGGACTATGTATCAACATGGATCCCACCAATGGATTCGCGCGAGCCTATCAGGACGGAGTGCTTATTTCGCAGGCCCCGGTGTATGGATTCGATGGAACTGTACCGCAGGTACACTTTGGATTGTATTCGCACAAGGACATGACCGCCGGCGAAGTATTCAATGACGATTTAACAATCAAAGAAGTTCTTTTCTGTCCTTAGTCAGTCTGCTGCTCAGTCGTGCATTCGAACCGACGTCGAACTTGATCCATTGTAAAAAAATGCTCAAGAAAATCGGTGTGGGTTGTAACTAAGGCATGCGCATCTGGTTGGCTATCGTTTCCATTTCTGGTTTATTGCATTGCTCGGTACTTTCGACAATGCAGCCCTGGACGAAATCTCCGGCGTCCGGCCAGGAGCAAACCAAAGAAGAGGAGGGTGCGAACCGTTCCGGAGATTCCAACCAATCCGATAGCAAACTCTGGAATGCCGATACTGCTGGATCGCAGGATCCGGAAATCAGCAAAGCGCGACAGGAGTTCCTGAAGCGCAAAATACCGGCGGCCTTTCGACCACAAAAAACCGTGATTCCGCCTGCGCTGAAACTACTGCAACCGCAGAAACGCAGCGTAACCGTGGAACCGGATCGTACCACTAGCATTCAAGGTAAGAACGGGATGAAGATTACAATTCCGGCGAATGCTCTCGATGTTCCAGCCGAGTGCGGCACTACTCCGGTAACGGCAGACTACAAAGAAATTACATCGAGTCTGGATGTCATTGCTTCCGGATCAGATATGCTTCTGTCGCCGGACAGCGATCCTGGAACAGCGCCTGTGATTCTGGAGTCGGCCGGGATGTTTGATCTTAAGATTAAATGCGGCGATCGCGATGTGCCTTTAAAGCCTGGGCAAACTCTGCAACTCGATCACAGCGGAATCCCAGCAAATGCGCCTTTTCAGCTCTATCGACGTACTCCGGATGGATGGTCCCTGGCCGAGAACTCCATGCCCGAACCGGATTCGCAGAAGCGAGCCTTAACAAAAGTCCCGGTGCTGGATGCAAAATCTCGCCTCAAGATTTCCGCGCCCAACATGAATCCCGCTGAGTATGGCGGCCAGACATCGCACGTATTCAGGACCTCCAGCCAGCCGGGCATGGTGCAAATCGGTTTGTTCCCCGACATTGGCATTGATTTTTTTGTTAGCGCTCCAGGCTATCTTCCTCGCGTAGTTTCGGTCCCTTCGCAGAAGGGGCCGGGAGTGTATGCGGCGGATCCAGTTCTGCTCCGGCCCATGGATGTGGCCATTAAGCGCGGTGAAATCCAGCTCATTGGCAAAGATCCTTTGACGCAGCTGGGCGAAGTATATCGCGAAAATGTAAAATGCAAGATTGTCATTGTGCAATTCGATTTGACCGATGGAAAACCAAGAAGAGGGGCCAGCGGCGTATGGCTTGATTCGGAAGGAAGTCCCAGATCGGCCGACGGATCTTTTCGGTATCTGGAATCGGAAGAGCTAAATTCCGGGCGGCTATGCCTGGAGAATATTCCCAAAGATGCGAGCAGCTTTCAACTGAATACAATCGAATACGAAGGTAACGAACCCCGCACTTTGACCCTGCCTGCCGAGCCGGGGATTTACTGGATTGGATTACCCAGAGTATTACCGCCTCCTGCCCGCATGGCAATTCCGATGCCGCCGCGCATTCAACCGCTACGATTCACAGAGTTTCCGCGGTCTTTTGTATTTCTGCCCGGATTCATTAACACAGATTTTCCGCGCAACGATCTTGCCTGCCTCAAAGGCGACGTAAAAGGAGCAGGCGATCGGCCGTTGCATATTACGGTGCTGGCCGTGGATACCGTCGCCAGCTATGATATTATCTCGGATTCCAGCCAATACAGCCTATCTTTCCTGCAGGGCGAACGGGCGCGGATGGTAGTGGACTCGGGAGAGAAGATCGGCGTATCGAAAGTGTTTACGATCTGGAATCAATACGGACATCACAAACTTGCAGATTCTCCCTGCCAGGAGTTAGAAACCATAGCATTGCAAGAAATCCCTGAATCCTGGCGCGGGGATAGAGAGGCGATGATTCGATTTATCGAAACGGGAGATTTTGAAAAGAAAGAGAACATGGATCCTGCAACGGAAGAAATGTCTCTGCGCGAGATGACCGAACCATCGCCTGGCGCGATTCCTTGATTTGCGAATCCGCCACATCGGCGATTTACTTTGGGTCTGTGATGGTACCTTTCAAGCAGGACTGGCCGATATGGCATGCGCCGGACATTCATCGGCTTCGCGGGGGCGCCGAATGTCCAGTACCCTTGCACGAAAAATATGGTCTTTGCCCCGAGCCCTCTGTAGAATTGCTTTTCCATCCTTTTCGTTCATGATCCACCGCTCCGGGGCAAGCGATGCGCACAGACCGCAACCAATACATCGCTTTCGATTGTACTGAATCGAGTACATTCCTGCATTGGAAACGCTACTTTGCATTTTGTAAAATCCCGGCGCCAGATTTAGGGGACTTTTCCGATTTCTTTTGCGGTTGATCTGCCAGGTTTTCCAGCACGTACACCTGATCGCCTTTCCGAACTTTCTTTCCCACAGGAATCGTAAGCAGTCCGGGGCCGCTTGACTGGTCCACGGAGGTGTCATCTTTGCGAATCTCGCGCACCGATTCAATGTGCGATCCCGTAGTTTTTCCAAAAAATGCTAGTTGATTGCCCAGCGCTACTTTTCCGGTTCGCATTTGAATCTCTGCCACGGAAAGTCTGCCATAGTAGTTACTGACTTCGCCCACAAATACCTTCCGGATGGAGGAGAGATTTCCGTCGGCGCCTGCCCATCCTTGCTTTTCTCCTAGATAATAACCGCTGGAGAATCCCCGATGGTACACCTGTTCCAGGCGATGCATCCAACCGGGCACTCGATCGGCAAATTCAGGCTTTCCTGCCAGAGCCAGCGCTTCGCGGTACACAGATACCGTATTGGATACATAGTCAGGGCCGCGATTGCGGCCTTCGATCTTGAGCATTCTAATTCCGCTCTCCACAACTCGATTGAGAAAAGGAAGAGTACAAATATCATTGGGTGACATGATATATTCGTTGTCTATTTCCAGTTCTACTCCGCGTTCGTCGATTACACGGTACTTTCGCCTACAATTTTGTCGGCATGCACCGCGATTGGCGGAGGCCAGGTCCGAATATAAGCTCATCCCGCATCGGCCGGAAACGGCGATACAGAGGGCGCCATGGCCAAATACTTCTATCTGTACTCGTTGCCCGGATGGCCCGCGAATATCCTCCGCTTCAATACCGGCCACGATGCGTGCAATCATGGAAAGATCTAGCTCTCTAGCCAGAACGATTACATCTGCATAACGAGCCCAGAAGCGGACCGCGGCAAGATTGGAAACGGAGACTTGAGTCGATAGGTGAACGGTAAGATTTCGCGTTCGCGCTTCTTCGATTACCGCAGGGTCCGAAGCAATGACTGCATCCACAGCGGCGAGTTTGGCCGCATCCAGGATTGATTGCACCAGCCGAATATCGCGGTCGTAAATTACTGAGTTCAATGTCAGGTAGGCGCCGGCATGGAATCGATGGCACTTACGGGTTATTTGCGCAATATCTTCCAGGCCGAATGCGCCGCTTGCCTGGTTTCTAAGGTTCAGGTTTTCTACGCCAAAGTAAATTGCATCAGCGCCCGCTTGCAGAGCGGCCGCCACCATCGCATGGTTACCGGCCGGCGCCACGATGGAAACGGGCCCACGGGAGGATGGGTCTGGTCTACCGATCATTTTTACTGATTTCCAGATGCCTCCCGACGAGCAACCGTTTCCGTTACCGCCGGGCGACGAAAGATTCTGCGGTTCTCCCAGGTTGCATGCAACTGCATTCGATTGCAGAAGTCGTTTAGCCGCAGGCAAAGATGTTGTCGCATACCCCGGGCTCCCTGCTGTTCCAGTTCTTCCTGGAAAGCCCGCAACACACGCAAATGGCGGAAGTGCGAGCGGTGATCTTCGCGCATGTGGTCGGAGGCAATGCGCAGGGCCGGGTCCAGAGCATTGTGTTGGCCGGACATGCTTTCCAGAACGGGAAAGACCACCTTTTCCTCCGTGCGAAAGTGAATTGCAAGCTCCTCCGCCATATTCTCCAGAAACCGCTCCAGAGGGCGATCTGCAAGAAGATGGGCCAATTCCTGTAGCTCAGGTAAGTCTGAATCCAGAAAATCTGTGTGTTGCGCCTTCAGAATATCTATCAGTTCGGCCAAATCCAGGGACTGCAAATTCTGCCATTGTAGTAAGGATGTCTCGCCTTCATTCATACCATTCTCCCGCGCTCTGACAGGGCGCACGTTTAATCTGATACTACGGCCCGGATTGAAACGAATCGGCAGTTGCCTGGCAATGCGAATTTGAGGAAGGATTTGAGATCAAAAATCAAACCCATTTGCAGAGTTGCGAGTTTGCCGTGGTCAGGCTCTCTTATCCATAATGCGAAAGTACAGAGAAGGCGCAAAGTTCCACAATATTCGGGCAACTGCGGACTGCAATGGAATATAGAGGCGTTTGCTTCGGGATTCGATGGCCCGGGCGATGCGCTTTGCGGCGATGTCCGGCGTCAGGCTACCGCGGGCCTTTCTGCTTTCGGCAGGGTTTTCTGAGGACCGATCATCCGCTCGAATTTCCGTAGTCAAAAACGATGGATAAACCAGCGATACATCTACCTGGGTCTCAGCACGCAGGCTTTCCAGAAATCCGGCCAATGCATGTTTTGAGGCGCTGTAAGCGGTTCTAAATTTTAGTGGTGCAAAGCCCGACACGCTGGAAATGCCCACCAGGAAGCCACTCGCATTCTCCAGTGCGGGCAACAGGATATGAACCGCCGCCACACAGGCGAGCACGTTGATTCCAAAGATTCGCTGAAAATCGGAGTCGTCGGTTTCTGCGAAAGGTGCAATCTTGGTTATCCCGGCATTCAAAATAAGACCGTGCACTGTCTTATCTGCCAGCGACTTCCAGAGCCGCGCTGAGGCCGATTCGTTCAGTAGATCTACTCCGTGAATTTCGCACTGAATACGCCGCTGCGCAAGATCTGACTGGAGTTTTTGCAGCGCTTTCTTATCGCGATCGACGGCAACGATGTTGCAGCCCTTTTCACCCAGAGAATGGCAGAGCGCTCGGCCCAGATTCCCGGCAGCGCCGGTGACGATTACTCGATTTCCGGAGAGATCCCGTTTCATTTCGCGCTCCCGATCCCGTGCGCCCGGCAATAGAATTCGAAAGTCTGCAGACTGGATTTTTGCGGCAGAAATCCAAATTCGCTCTTTAACTTTCCATTATCAAGCACCGGTCGGTACTGAAGAAAGCGTACTTGCTCGGGTCCGTACCTACTGAGTCGCAAAGGTCTGAGTATGGCGAACAGGGCTTTGAGGAACCATGCGGGCCATCGCTTCACAGGAACCTGCAGGCTTGTGGCCATAGCATCAATGGTCATCCATCCGTCGCCGGCAAGATTGAATACTCCGGCCGGAGCAACGAATTCATCGCCCTGGACCGCCAGGGCCCGCAGAATGGCCCCTACGGCGTCCATGTCCCAGATAAAAACAAATGGACTATCGCTTCCTTTAACCCCGGGAAGCGACGGTTTATGAAATAGCGCGGTAATCTGATTGCTGGTTGTTTCGCCTAGAATGGTACCGGAGCGAAAAATGACCAGATCGGGCAAAGCGCCCGTCTTTCCATGGGCCGCAAGTTCCTCTTCGATGATCCGCTTGTGGTGCGAATAAGGGAATTCCGGATTTCCGCGGACCGGATCGCTTTCTTTCAGGGGTACAGGATTATCGGCATGATAACCGTAGGCGGCCCCGCTGGAGCTTACAATTAAACGGCGCGTTCCATACTTCTTGCACGCTTCCAGTATGTTGCGTGTGCCAATTACATCGACCTCAAAAGCCAGATTTCTGGACTCTCTTCGCGGGTTTACAACGGAAGCCAGATGTACCACCGCATCCGGGCGAAAGGATGCGAACAATGTATCCACTTCATCGGACTTCCGAATGTCGCATAGATGCATTTGCGCATTGGAAGCAGGCTCTCTGAAAGCGAGGTCGGTGGCCATCGCTTCGAATCCTGCCAGTTCTTTTAGAAGTAGCCGACCCAGATAGCCGGCCGCTCCTGTTACTAAAACTCGCATCATTTGCCTGCCGGCTCGGCATGCATATCTTTGAAGTACCGCAATCCGGGCGCCCACATATGCGCTACGGGATCTACGTTCACGTGCAGCACAGCCGCTTTTCCGCTTTCCATTGCACGCTTGATTGCAGGCTCCAGCTCTTCATTGCTGTTTACATATTCGCCGTGCGCGCCCATGGATCGCGCCAGTTCATCGAATCGAATTTCGCCCAGATCGGCAGCGATCGTTTCATGGGGATCCAGGCGTTTGTATAGAAGCATTTTCCAGGGGCGCAGAGTGAACGATTGATTCATCTTTACCATACCCCATTGTCGATCGCAAAATACGACGTACAGAACTTTCATATCATTTCGGATGGCGGTCTCAATTTCCTGCGGATGAAAGCCCATGGCGCCATCGCCGATCAAGCAGCATACTCGCTTATCGGGACGGGCTCGCGCGGCTCCCAGCGCCTGCGCCACTCCTGCGCCGAGCATGCCAAATTTAAATGTGGAAAGCACAGTGTTGGGTCGGCGCACCTGCCAGTAGAAGTTTGCCCAGATTGCTGTGTTCCCTCCGTCGGCCACCAATATGGTATCGTCGGGCATGGCTTGCCGACAGGCATGGACTGCGCGGGCCGGATGAACTCCATTGGACTGCTTCTCCATGGCACGATCCAGTTTTGCCCGGTATTTCCTGCGACGCTCCTCGAATTGCTTGAGGTTATCGTGCGAAGGCCTGGGTTGCTGCTTTAGAAATTCCAGTAAATCGCGAAGAAACACCTTAACATCGGATTGAATGGCGATATCGGCTGGCTTATTGGCGCCCAGGATCAAAGGATCCGTATCGACCTGAATCATTTTTTGCTGTGAAGGCGACTTCCAGTAAGGCGCTTTCCCCCACCAATCGGTTTCGCCCAATCGGGATCCCAGGGTAAGAACTACATCGGCCGCGTTTCGAATTCGATTGTTTAGCGGAATGTCCACCATGGGAATCGCAAGTTCGCTGGTTTCGCTAAGTACTCCGCGGCCCGCCCAGCTGGTGGTCACGGGGGCATGGAGCCAGTCGGCCAGCTCTTGTAGCTCAGCATGAGCGCCAGCATGGATGATTCCGCTTCCTGCATGAATCATGGGAAACTCGGCGGATAGCAGCATTTTTCCTGCTTCCTGGATGAGACCAGCAGGGGCGGCAGGCTCCTGGAGCGGTCGGTACTTTCCGGGCGATGAAAAGGCAGGCTCTGCCTTTACTTTACCGTTCATAATGTCTTCTGGAATATCTACGTGGACAACCCCCGGGCGGCCACTGTAGCAATGGCGCAGGGCACGTTTCATGATTTCCTGGATTCGCCCAAAAGATGGGACAGCCTCGCTATGTTTTGCGATGTGCGAAATGACTCCTACCTGGTCAAAGCACTGGTACGTTCCTCCGCGATCCGGACGCATCACTCCGGTGCGACGCGAGCTGGTAATAATCAGTACCCGGTTTCCTTCGGCCTGCTCCACAACGAGGCCGGGCAAAACATTGGCCACTCCCGGTCCATTGGAGGCCATGCAAACCCCGAGCTTTCCGCTCAATCGTGCATAGGCACCCGCCATATGCGCCGCCGAAGTTTCATGCCTGGGAGTAATGATTTGTAATCCTTCTTTTACCGCTGATGAATACAGACCAAAGTACGTGCCATCTATGATTCCAAAGATCTGCTCCACTCCCTCTTCTTTAAGCATGCGCGCTACTACCGCGCCTCCGCTGATTTCTTTCATGTCGCTCTCCTGCTTTTTTTACCGTGCCGAATCTAGTCCGGGCATTGATAGTAATGCAAACAGTGTGCCACCCTGGATCCCCATGGAACGAGGCCGTCGTCAAGAAAGGGCCGACGGAGTTTCATGGATTAACAGAAAACGGCGATTGGTGCCATAGTATTGGCCTCCGGGCACAATTGTTTTGGTCACCGAGAGGAGGAAACTTGAGCTCTGGTCGTCGGGGTCTTCCGATTCTCCGCGATCAGAATTTAGCGATCAAATTTAATCGTTGACCAATGTTGATCGTCGAGCCAGCTTACGGGGATGGTGCAGAATGATGCGCGGCCTTCCAGTGGTTTAAGCGATCCGGATGTAAGAGCATTGTTGGATGCCGTGCCCGGCTTTGGCTTTGCGTACGAAGATCTGGAAGGCTTTCTACTCCGAGTTCTAGAATTCCTGCGAAGTAGATTTGAATTCTCCCAGGCAGGCGTGATATTGTCGGACTCCTACGAGGGAATTCAGGCAGGCTCCTTGCCCGGTTCCGCATTTGTGGAATCCAGCTTGCGCCGAATTCTGGAGCCTGGATTTGCGGAATCTCCTCGGAGGCTGGAGCTATGGCGACAATCTTTTGCCGGGGCGGAAACAACCACAACAGCCAAAACACCCGCAACATCCGCAACATCCGCAACATCCGCAACGCCGAGTGCAGACGATGCCCCATCCGCAGCCGAATCCTCCGAATGGATCGCACGGTTTCAGCAAGAGATTCGTGCCGATGGCTTTGAGCTTTTCTTTCCCGTCATTTTTCAGCATGAGTTAATCGCGGTATTCTTTCTGGGACCCAGGAATTCAGGACTGCCATACGGACCGAGCGATCGGCTATTTCTGGAGCTTGGATCCGGGATGTTTTCGCTAGCATTGCGAAATGCGATGATTCGATTCGAGAATGCCAGATTGCGCATGGCCGCGCCGAAAAACCAGGGCCCGTCCATCAAGAAGAATGCAAAGTCGGCGTCGGGTAATCCCAAATGGGCCTCCGGTAAATCGTTATCTGCGGGCGGGAGAACCATAGTGTTTTCTGATTCAGCCACAGAATCCATGCTGCAACGATGGGCCCGGATTGGCGGTCCGGATCTACCGGTTCTCATTACAGGAGAAACGGGAACCGGCAAGGAATTGCTCGCTCGCTGGATCCATAACCAATCGGCGGGCGAGGGCCCCTTTGTGCCGGTTAATTGTAGCTCCATTCCCACTTCCTTGTGGGAGAGCGAACTGTTTGGGCATACCAGAGGTGCTTTTACCGATGCGCGAACCCAGCGTAGTGGACTTGTGGAGATGGCCACAGGAGGTACGCTTTTCTTCGACGAAATAGGCGATATGCCACTGGACATTCAGCCAAAGATACTTCGGCTGATGCAAGAAAAGGCCTACCTTCCCCTGGGATCGGATCGGGAAAAGCGAGCTCGTTGCAGGATGCTATTTGCAACACACCGCGATTTATATCAGATGGTTATGGCCGGGCAGTTTCGTCAGGATTTGTACTATCGCATATGCGTGGTGGAAGAAACCATTGCTCCTCTGCGCAATCGTCCAGAAGACATAGAACCTCTATTCAAACACTTTTTGGTGCAGTATGCAACGCGATGGAAAGTAGCCCCCGCCGGAGTCGAATCAGACCTTATGAATGCAATGCGCAAATACCCCTGGCCTGGAAACGTAAGAGAACTAGAGAACTTTGCTGCCAGGGTAGCGCTGGAGTATTCCGGGCGTTCGGCTCCCGTTGGATCTTTTTCGCTGCTGGGCCGGCAGGTTGCTTCCGCGCTACCCGATCCGGAAGAGGCCGATTCCGTTGATTTTGAAAGCAGCGTTTCCGAGTACTCTCGACGATTAATCCGACGCGCTCTACAGCAATCCGATGGAAACCGGGCCCTGGCTGCAAGGATGCTCGGTATCTCTCGAGGGCGTTTGAATTATCAGATCAGACAGTTGGGCATTCGTCCTTAGGAATCCTTTGGGTCTTCAGAAGAACGAAATTTCAGAAATGGCTGGAATAAGAAATTGTTCTCCAGCTTCAGATGTAGCTCCATTTCCGAGGCGAAATCGTCCATTAAGTTTAGCAAAGGGATAGAAAGCTCCGAACCCTGCTGCGTGTCTATCTGGCTCGTAAAGGAATGGAGTACCTGTAGATGCCTTTCATGGAGCAAATGATCGGCCTTCATGTGTCTGCATGCATATTCCAGAGCCGGATGCAGTTCGCCCGCTTCTTTGTTTTTCATTACTTCAATGACCGGAAATACGATGGTCTCTTCCATGCGGAAATGCCCGCGTAATTCGGAATCCATGGTGCCGAGGAAAGCGTGCAAAGGGGCCATTCCCAGGGCTTCGGCCAACTCCCTCATGCGAGTTAGATCTTTTCCCAGGAATCTCTGATGGTCCCGTCGTAAATAGGCAATGAGCCGCTCTACCGGCCACGGTTGCATTTCTTCCAGTTGGCGGTTGATTTCCTGCGGGTTCATTTACCTTACAGTAGACGATGCAGGCCCCATTCAGATGAAAAAGTTTTGATTACATAAGGTATGACAATTGTTGTCGTTTGCCGGCGGGAGGATTCTGGTCCGTCGATTGAATGGATTCCTGCATTAGCGCCAATAGCACTGTTTTTCCAGGCGCGTCCGAATGTGCATTTCAGGCGGCTGCAGCGTCGCTTCGGAGGCCAAGCGCTGCCCCATTTCTACTATGGCGCATTAATCGTCTGGGTGAGGAGAAAGCCATTCGGCAAATCTGATACGGCGGTTATGCGAACTACGTAGCAGGAAGGGCCGAAGAAATAATCCGACATGGTCTCATCTCCGGGGCTACTAAAATTTGCAATGCCCGTGCCATCACATTTGAAAAATGCGAGGTCTGGGTCACCGGTTGTTGCCTGAAGGGTCGCGCTTATTGAAACGGCTTCCACCACCGACACAAAGTAGTTCGCCGTCTCTCCCGCTGCAAGCGGTGGTCCACTGAGCGGTTGGATTGTATCCCCCACTCCAAAGGTGCCTAGATCATTAGGAGCGGTGCAGACACTGGGGTCACCGTTCGTGCACTGGAATGCAAATTCGACCTCGCAGTTGGTGCTGCATCCGTCTCCGTTATTTGTATTTCCATCGTCACATTGTTCCGGAAAGGAGATTGTGGCATTCCCGCAAATTTGATCGGGTAAAAAGAAAGAGACTTCATCCCCTAGCTCACTCAAGCCTCCGTCATACCGCGATGCCAGTGCAAAATAATAAGTTTTACCACCTTCCAATATTTGCGTGATCAGAAAGAGTGTGCCGGAAGATGAGAAGCTGGGATCGGAGAGTACGACAGGCGACGTAGTACTGTAAAATAATTCATACTCGGAAATCCCGGCAGCCGCATCCCATGTCACTTCCAGGCCATTCTTGAGCAATTGAACGGACAAATTTGTCGGCGGAACGGCAGCAGATACCAGGATATGGGTGCTGTCGACGTCCGTACGGTCTCCGCCGGTACAGCTGCCCGCATCATCGGTTAGCGATAGCTGCACTACGTAAGTTCCGGCCACATCGGGAACAAAGTAAGCGTCCATTTGATCGGAATTTACTATATCGGCCGACGACAACTGGGAGCTTGCTGGAGCGTTAGTCAGAGTCCACTGGTACACATACTGACCTGACGAAGCTCCGCAGGCCGTAGCGTCGGGATCCGAGGAAAGGGCAGCGCTCAGTTGCACGCTTTCCCCCAGGGTAGCATTTGTGTCCAGGCCAGCGTCGACAATGGGGGCTTCATTCGCCTGAGGTGTGGTCGCTGTCAGTGTTCCATTCCAGCTGCTTCGGTTGTTGGATTCATCAAAGGCACGAATACAGAAATAGTATGGCCGACCATCGTCCAGGCCCCTTACTTCGAAGTTCACGATCGTGCCAGCCGCCAGCGAATGAGCCGTATTCGGTACAATCAAGGCTGTATCACATTGCAAATCGTTGGTA
>JAGRNC010000359.1 GCA_020440935.1 Leptospiraceae bacterium
GGAATCATGACCGGCCTCGACGGTACCCGATTTAGCGCGGGGGACTGGATCGGCGAAGATGGAAGCTACCGCGGATCCCAGGCCACCTTACGTGATCTGGCTTTTGTGGCCAACGTGGAATGGGTTCCCCTGTCCGGACTTACCCTGGGAAGCACCTACTTTGTAGGCGGCGCAGGTCAGGGAAACGTATCCAGAGTAAACGATTCCCAACGCCTTTTTGTGCCAACGTATCAAGACCTGGGCCTGGATGATCAGGCAGCCTCCGATTTGCAGGCACTGCAGCGCAACAATCAGCAGCTTACTCCAGTGACCGTGCATATTGCAGAAGGACATGCATTGTATCGCACCGGCCCCTGGGATTTTCGCGCTCTATTTGTGAAGGGATGGATGAACGATGAAGATACACGATCGCTAAATAGCGCCACGGGCGAAAACATTGGCCGCGTGGCGCAGGGCGGATATCTGGAAGTAGCATTTAACCTGCTTTCCTTTACCTCCACTGAGCAGCGGCTAATGTTATTTCTACGCGGAGAAAAAGTAAATACACAAAAAGAAACGGCACAACGGTATGCAGGGGGCAAAGAAGACATTCTGGATGCATTCTGCTCATCCACTGCCTCTTGTAAGACCACAGATCAGCTGGCGAACGGTAATCAGGACCTGGGAGTTATTCAAGCCGAGGATGCTGGCCGCGAAGCATACGGAGTGAACGGATTACCTAATAAGACTAACGATCGAAGCATAGCAACGATCGGTCTGGCGTATTTCCCGCATCCAAATGTGGTGGTAAAACTGGAATATGCGCGAGCGGACTCGGCTTCTACTTACTACCGCGATACCGAGTTTCTGAATCCGGATAACAATAAAGTGGATCATATCAACTTTGGATTTGGCTTTATCTTTTAGTCCAATGACCACCGGTCCTCGCCAGAGGGTGCCCAAGGATTTCGTAGCGGCTGATTTGCCCGCACAAAAGCCCGAGGGCCCCGTTTCCTATTCCGCTTTAGTCCTGGTTACAGGTAATTGTGCTTACACCGGATGCACAGGTGTAACTTGCGTTCACCTGAAAGCTATAAGGTCCAATGACGCAGCTTCCTGTTGCGTATCTGATGGAGAAATCGCCACCGGAAGTCAGCTGAATGTAATCGGTGGTGGTACCATCCGAAACCGGGTTTTCCGGGAATTCCATGATGGCAGAAATCCCGGAGCATGCTGAGGAATTCAACTTTGGCATGATCGCATAGTTTTCCGTAGAACCAGAAAGATTTCGCATTCGTATTTTTGGGCCGGGCTGGGATAGAATGGCAAGCAAGGCGAAGTTGTTATAATCCTCGGTGTCTTGGGCAGAGGTGTCTGAGCATCTACCAAAAAGCAAAGGAGATATAATTACCATACACATTAGGTAATTTCTAATTTTTCCCATACTTTATGGTTTTTTGGATCTATACAAAAAGTCAAAAAGAAAAATAGCAGAGTGCTCGAAATTCGAACTTATTCGATACTGAACGCATCGGACTCCAGAAGCAATTCCGGGGAAAAAAGGTCGTACCGTCGCCCCTCGACAATAAGAGCCCGCGGACTCCCCGTGGCTGTGTATAGACGAAGCCTGGTCTTCAATACCTGGTCAGGCACCAGTAAGTAACGGCTCTGGAACCATTTCGGAAAACTGCGCCAAAGTATCTGGATTGGTACCGGACCACAGGTTCCATTTAATTTACGGATCTGTCCATCGATAGTAATGGTATATTCACAATCGCCCACACCCGGATCCGTGGGTAATTGCTCACCAGTGGTGCAAAAATGCAGCAGAAAACTGAGGAATAGGGGCAGCAAGAGAGCACGACGAATTTGAAGAGCCGGCAAAATGATGCCCCCTGAATTTAGCGGTTCACCATCAAGACGATCATGATTACCAGGTATACAAAGGAGATCACGATCGATAGGGCTATTCCCACCAGCGCTATGATGCCCTGGATCTTAAAGTAGCTGCCAAAGTCGTTGAGACTGGCCAGTGCATCCTCGTGGTTCTTCGTGTGCAGATAATGCATCACACGATCGGAAGCTTTCATCGCTCTGAGACCCATAAAAATCATGGGGATGCCAATGGTGGCCGTAATGATTCCCAGACAATACAGGCAGCCGCCAATAATCGTAAGAACTCCGCAGAACTTCGCCCATTTGGCGCCGTTTTCGGCATTTTTGATCATCATGGCTATGGGGCTGATTCCGTAGCCATAATCTGTATTTCCATACGCTGGATGAGTGGAATGCATTGCTAATTCTCCTAATATCAATGGCGGTTAAACCCGTGCAGCGCCTTCCGTAGCCCCAAGGGCAGGAAGGGATTTCCGAATCTCTTCATATTGTGCGGCCATGGAGCGCACGATCTCCCCGGCCGGGCGGATTTCTCCGATCTGCGAAACTCCATGCCCCGCCGACCAGATATCCCTCCACCTTTTGTATTCGTCCTCGTCGCCTGCAATTCTTGAGGGGGCCTGCGCATTTTCCACGCTCTTTTTAATCCAATTGGCCGGAATTCCAGAAATTTCTGCCGTATATACAATGTCTTCGGCGGTGGATTCCAGAAGCATTTGCTTGTACGGATCGCTGGCCCTGGCCTCGGGAGTGGCAATTAACCGGGTTCCAATATAAGCGGCATCCGCGCCCAGCGCCAGAGCCGCAGCCATCTGGTGGCCGTCCGAAATGGCGCCCGATGCAATCACGGGAAGCCCCACTTCTTTCTTCAACTGTGGAATCAGTGCAAAAGGAGAGATATTTCCGGCATGCCCGCCTGCTCCCTGAGCCACCGCGATCAATGCATCGGCTCCGGCTTTGGCCACTACATTGGCATGGCGCAAAGTTGTGACGTCGCAAAATACCGAAGCGCCAATGGACTTGGCTTCCTGGACCACCGTCCGGGGCGATCCGAGACTTGTAATAATCAGTTCCACGTTTTCTTCCAGACAAACTTGAAACTGCTTGGGCCAATCCGGATTGTGTTCTTTATAGAGAATCAGGTTTACACCGATAGGTTTTTTAGTCTTTGAGCGAATCTCCTGAAGACCATCTCTTAGCGCCTCTGTTGTGCGGTAGTTCAAGGCTGGAAAGCAGCCAATCCCTCCGGCTTCGCTTACAGCTACCACCAACTCGGGATAGGATACTAGAAACATAGGCGCGCCAAGGATGGGAAGTTCGATACCCAGCATATCCGAAATCGGTGTAGAAATACGCATAGGAACGGGAATAGCAATTCTAAAGTCAGGGGGGCAAGCGAAAAAATGATGACCGTCCGTTCCCCGGAGAAAGGATCACATATGTATACGATTCTTTTGCTGATCGTTTCAAACATCTTCATGACCTTTGCCTGGTACGGGCATCTAAAATTTAGAGAAGCGCCCCTCTTTCAGGTCATTGTGATTAGCTGGCTTATCGCTTTCTTTGAATACTGCTTTCAGGTGCCGGCCAATCGCATCGGATTTGGAACGTTTACCGCCACGCAGCTCAAGACGATTCAAGAAATCAT
>JAGRNC010000360.1 GCA_020440935.1 Leptospiraceae bacterium
ACCGATGCATCCAACAGATCTTCCACTTTTAATAGCAGGCGTTTTCCCAGTTGGCCTGCCGGATGATAGAGAGCAAAATTCTCGGGCTGAAATCCTTTCTGCTCGGAAACCGCCGTGGCCAGTGCATCGCCTACAACCAGCGAGACCGTGGTGGATGCCGTGGGCGCAAGATTTAACGAATCTGCCTCCCGGCTGACGCTGGCGCGAACGATCACCGTGGACATTCGCCCGGCCGATGAATTCGGATTTCCCAGAATAGAGATTACTTTGTTTCCCATCTTTCGAATGACCTGCAGCATCTGCACTACTTCGTCGGATTCGCCGCTTTTTGCAAGAAGCAGGATCAAATCATCGGGTTGCACCACTCCCAGATCGCCATGCAAGGATTCCCCCGGATGCAGAAAAAAGGCAGGGGTTCCCGTGGAAGAAAAGGTAGCGGCAAGCTTTTGCGCAATGAGGCCGGATTTTCCCATTCCGCTGCATACAACTTTGCCCTTGCATTCCAGAATCAGCTGGCATGCCTGCTTGACGGATTCCGGATCAATGAGAGCTCCGTTTTCCTGCAGTTCCTTGATCTGCATCGAATAGCTATGCTGAAACGATTCGTATAATCCCACTCGTATTCTCCCTTTTGTCTGGCGCGGAACCTTATAGGAACTTCGCGCCCTAACTTTTACGGCCAGCGACTACTGATACTCTCCCAGTTCCAGATCCATGGGATCCACCGTGGCGCTTACGATTTGGCCGATTCCGCGGAGCACCACGTACACCGTTGTGCGGCTATTGACCTTGTCTACAATACCGGTAAAGCCTTTGAACGGCCCGGATCGAACGCGGATGGTGCTTCCTTTGGGAAATCCCTGGAACGGATCCACCCGGATGGATTGCGCATGCTCCACCAGCAATCGTATGTTTTCAATCAGATGCGGAAGCAGTACCACGGGCACACCTTCGTTTCGCACCATGTGCACGGTACCGGCCGCTTCTAAAGCGCGGACCTTTTCGCGAAAATAATTAATATGAACAAAAATGTAGCTCTTAAAAAGCGGGGTTTCGATGATCTTCGTTCGATCCGACCATTGACGCTTTTCTGAAACCAGGGGCAGATAATTTTCGATTCCAAGACGGTCCAGGGCCAGCGACAGTTTTTTTTCCGCTCTGGCCTTGGTGTACAGTGCAAACCAGTCGCGCTGGTCCGGATCGTTGTGCTGATCCAACCGCGCTCGGGTCTGATCGGGATCCAGATGGTCCTGTATTAGTTCCAGATCGGCCTGGTCCATATGGTCATCCAAGCAATTCAGGGTGCGAGGCCAAGTCAGAAACAGCGCAGAATTGAGAGCCACGCATGATATTCTACGCACCCGAGCTCGGTCATCAAGGCGGCCGGGGTTGGACCGATGCTGTGGGAATGATGGGAGCACAGGAACTCGGCCACTATGGGCATGGGCGCCTGGAATGGACTTAGAGCAGATCGATGTCCACCGGATCTCCCGATCGCAGGGCTCTGTTAATGGGACGATTTAGCAGTTCGGCCATTCTTTCCACGGCCAGGTTTCCTCCCGGCCGTTGCGCGACTAGGTCCGACGCCTGCAGCCTGTGGCCGGCCGGCAGGTCCCGGGCAGCGTATATTCCCCGTCGGCCACCCTGCCGCACCGGTAGTTCCGACGGTTTGCATTCTTTGACGGTGCCTGCCAGCGCCGACTGCACCATGGACAGGGAACGGGAAAGGGCAACGAATTCGTCGGGAGTGGAAGAGAGGTTGTGGTCCGGCCCTGGAAGGTTTCGATCCAGAGTAAAATGACGTTCGATGGCGGTGGCGCCCAGGGCTGCTGCTGCTATACTCAAAGAATGATCGGTGCAATGATCGGACAATCCAAGTTCGCAACCGTAACGCGCCCAGCTCTGTAGAACCGGCAAATCATAATCGGATGGGTCCGCCGGATAGCTGGAAACGCATTGAAACAGTAGCTCGGGCGCTCCAATCCAGGAAATGGTCCGATCGATTTCCTCCTGGTTCGATGCCCCTGTGGAAAGATAGATGCTCAGCCCGCGTCGACGCATGGATTCAAGCAAAGGGCGACAAGTTAGATCGGTGGAGGCCACTTTTACTTCTTTTGCGCCCAGAGACTGGTAAAAATCCAGGCTTGGTTCGTCAAACACCGAACATAGAAAATCGATCCCTAGCTCATCGCAGGCGCGAACTACTCTCTGCCAGACATCCTGCGAAAGTTCAAATTGCGAGAAAAATGTTTGCAGCGAACCCGGTCCGCCGTCACCCAGCGATGCATTGCCGTTTATAAAAAGCGATGAATCGAAAAGCTGAAACTTTGCGCATTGGGCGCCACTGCGGGCTGCAGCTTCCAGCGAACGAATCGCAAGATCCGCATCGCCGTTGTGGTTTAGCCCAATCTCGGCGATAAGATAAACTGGCTCACCTTTCCCAATACGATGGAATCTTGTTTGAATCATGTTGCTAACCTGCGGAATATTTCATCATTCCAGCGCGAGGATCACGTATCTTGTATCTTGACCATGGGGGATCGCTTCCCGGTATCTATCCAATTTACTGCTGAGGCTGTCCGGACTTCTTCTTGCAGAACCAAAAATCAGTCAGAAAAAAGAAAATTGGAAATCATCTGCATTCCCGCTTCTGTGGCGAAGGACTCAGGATGAAACTGAATTCCTTCCATAGGATATTCGCGATGACGAATTCCCATCAGCTCGGGCTCCCCGTCCACGGTCTGCGATGTTACCTCAAAGCAATCGGGGAGGCTTTCGCTTTCTACAATCAGCGAATGGTATCGCATGACGGATAATTCGTCCGGTAGGCCGCGAAAGACACCTTTTCCATCGGTGCTTACCAGAGACGTTTTTCCATGCATGGGAAGCTTTGCGCGCTTTACGGTTCCGCCATAGGCATAGGCCATTCCCTGCATCCCAAGACAGACGCCCAGAACTCGAGTCTTCTGGGCAGGGCCTTTTAGAATATCCAGACAAACTCCAAAGTAAGCGGGGTCGGCGGGATCGCCGGGTCCAGGGGAAAGAATGATTCGATCGTAGTTTCCCTTTTCCACGCCGGACAGATCGATCTCATCGTTTCGAAACACATCCAGCCGAAATCGATCCAATCGGTCTTCTAAAAGCTCGCCTGCATATTGGTACAGGTTGTAAGTAAAACTATCGTAGTTATCTACCAGCAATACGTTCATCGCACACCTCCGGCAGTAGACTCTTCAAACCGTTCGAGGGTTCGCACGATGGCCGCAAGCTTGTTTTCGATTTCGCGGAATTCGTAATCCGGATCCGAGTCGAATACAATGCCTCCGGAAGCTCGAGCAAAGGCTTTGTTGCCGTTTACAAAGAGCGTGCGAATGGGAATGGCAAATGTGGTATCTCCGTTCCAGCCAAAGTGACCCACTGCCCCGCCGTATGGTCCGCGGGGCGATTGCTCGATTCGCTCAATGATCTTCATGCTTTCCACTTTAGGAGCCCCGGAAAGAGTACCTGCCGGAAACACAGCC
>JAGRNC010000361.1 GCA_020440935.1 Leptospiraceae bacterium
TGTACGTTTCCGATCAAGAGAGCTACAGCGCCTATCGAGAAGCGATGTTGCCCATTCTTACCAGCATGGGCGGCGGTTTCAGATACGATATTGAAGTCGCGCAAATTCTTAAGGGCGAAGCGGACCATCCAATCAACCGACTGTTTATTATTTATTTTCCCGATCGGCAGACCAGGGAATCCTTCTTTGCAAATCCCGATTACATCGCCATTCGAAAGAAGTTTTTCGAGCCAGCAGTGCAGGGTGTTACAAGGATTGCAGAATACGAACGATAGCAATGTTCCGACAGAGGCCCCGTCCCATGGCCATTCCTGGATTTTTCCTCTATAAGAAAGGCGCACTTTCGCCACCTTTCGCAGAGCTTTGGTAGGCTTGTCGCCACAGAGGCGAGAAAATTCTCAAAAGCGATCAGTACTGATGCGTAACCAGAGTAACATCGAACTAGTGCAGTCCCTCTACCAGGCAATAAACGGCCGCGATTGGCGTACCGTCCGGTTAACCCTCCATCCGGATTTTCAGAGGATAAGCGATGCGGCTGGCGGACAATCCGAAGATGCCGAAGATTTTATCCACGTACTCCGGGCCCAGTGTGCTGCCTTTGAAAATGGCACAGAAGAGATTGAAGACATCATGGGCGAAGATGATAAGGTGGCGGCCCGAATTCTATTTTCCGGTAAGCAAACCGGCGCTCTGGGCGACCTTCCTGCTTCGGGCCGAGCTTTGCGACTGCATTATATTGCCATCTTTCGGATTGCGGAGAATCGAGTGATCCAGATGTGGGCCGAGTGGGACAATGTGGCCGCCTTGCAATCCCTGGGGCACTGAGCTACTTTGCCGGACCTTCGGCCAACTTGCGATACCAGTAAGTGACCTGCTCTTCGCTCAGAGGCTCTTTGCTTGCATAAGTGACTCCAACGACGGCGGTATCAGATAGAATATACAGGCTCACATCGTGCTCGTAGTTTCCACAACCCTGGTAGGCATGCTCCACCGCGATCGATTCTTTCTTTTCGGTCAGGATCTTAAATTTTCCTGCGGGACATTTATTGTAGAACACAATCCGATGCAGATCCACCACGTTACGCAATCGGTCGAGGTCGGAGTCGCCGGAAAAATTTATGATCGTTATAAGCTCCTTCCAGTTTTCCACGGTCTGACCTTCGGGAGCATATTCGGCAATGCTCACTACATCTTTTGAGTTAGCGTTGCCCAGTTTCCACGAACGATTATCCAGTTGAATTGTGGCGGGGGGAGCAAAGTTCTGTTGCACTTGCGGGGCAACACAGGACAAAAAAAGACTCAGAAATAGGGCGATGGAAACAGATCGGAAATAGTACACCGGGCAATCATGAAAGATCTTGTGGCATTTTGTCCAGTGATTCCGAATATCAAATTGGTTGACCCCGGAAAAAAGTAATATCGTCTAATTCTGAACATGTTTTACGAAATACGCGGAGTGAAGCAACTGCCCGGAGAGCCACATCGCCGGTGGTTTCAGGCCGATGAAATGGATCTGACCGTGTGGTTGGCGGAGGCTACCGTTGTTGGTTTTCAACTGAGCTACGATCGTTTCCACGAAGAAAAGTCCATCGTCTGGGAAATAGACCGTGGCTTTAGCCACCATCGAATTGATGACGGAGAGCAGGAGCCGGGCCAGTACAAAGCCAGTCCCATTGTTACCGGCCATCTGCCGCTGGATTTCTCTAGAGCGCTCCATAGATTGGAAGAAGATAATCAGGGTATAGATCCAACGATCGTTGGATTTGTAATGGAGAAGCTTCGCGAAGGACATCAGCCTACCGAGTAGCGATCACGTAAGGTCGCTATTCGCTCGACCTGCCATGGCAAATGGAGCAATTAAGTTGTTTCCTGAGATGTGTCTGCCGCTTGCCTATTCTTCGCCTTCGCGATCCAGGCCCCAGCGGTTCAGGGTTTTTCGTAGAAGGCCGCCTTCCTTTAGCTTAAGGATGGCGGTATCTACCCCGTCAATAGCAGGATCGTCCTTTCTGAATACAAAACAATAATGCTCCGAGAGCTCATGGGTCCGAACCAGGCGTAAATCGGAATCATCGTTTACCAGAAAGCGAAGGACCGGATAATCGTAAACCAGCGCATCTGCTTTTTTCTTTCGAATTAGAGAAATGGCTTCGTCCAGCGATGAGGCTTCCACCAGACGACTGGAAAATCTTTTCGCAAAGTCTTCGCCGGAACTTCCAAGAATTACCGCAACAGCCCTGCCGGCTAAATCGGATGGATTTTGAATGGCCGCATGCTGCAGTTGAAAAAGCGTAAATGCGCTGGCTATACCCGCTGTGAGCGATGAGGCGGTGATCATGGCTGTGATCATCCAGACGCCGGCAAGCATTCTGCCTTTTTTGCCGATGGGTACCAGATCGCCATATCCCACCGTAGTGAAGGTAACAATGGCAAACCAGATCCCCTGACCAATGCCTGCCACAGGATCTGTGGAGAAGGAATCGTTGTCTTTGTGTTCTACAATCCAGATGAGGCTACCTACCATAAACAGTACGCCGAGCAGTGTAAGTACTCCGATCAAGAATGGCCCGCTTAAGAATGGCTGGATCATTTTCCAGAACGAAGTATCGGAGCGGGAAGTGAGTATGGCCGGCGAAGTAAGGTAGAATGGATGCGAGAATCCGAATTGTTCATGCCGATCTTCGGTGATGGATACCGGACCCACTATTACATCGATCTTCTTCTGCTGGAGCAACGTTAGCATCTCAGCCACAGTACCGCGGGCCACCGGCCTGTAGCGAAAGCCGGTGTATCGGTTCACCTGCTGCCAGATGTCCACTGCAATCCCGGTGGTGGCCTGCCCTTCCGTATTAATGAATGGGCGCGATCCACCATAGCCTACGCGTAATTCGCGGGCAGAGAGGCTGGATGCCAGCAGGATGGTAGCGATGCATACGATGAATCCTGTCCGGGCCATAAATGCATCATGAAGGCTGCGCCCTGTGATGCAAGGGATTCTCTTTTACGTTCTCTCAGTACTGAACGTCCAGGGGCGGCTGATACCGTTCCACGCGAATGCTTCCAATCATCTCGTCCAGGGTCTCAGGATCGGTGGCAGGACCGACAACGATTACTATGCCCACTCCCTTAAATGTGGAAAACAGGAAGAACGATGCATTGGAGGAGTAACTATATGGCGCCGGAAGTTGTACGGATGCATTCAGACGAATAATCTGCCGGTCTCCGGATTTCAAGCGGCTGGAGCCCTCCATTTTCTGGTAGCCTTTTGCAAATAGATAAGAATAGAACCCTTTCTCTACGGCCGCCTTCCACTTCTCCAGATCCTTCTGCAGAACCGCGCCTTCGCTTTTTTGATGCGCAAGCAACAGATAGGCGCCGTTTGGCGCGGCCAGGCGAAGTCCGGAGGGATCATTGACCGCCGCAAAATCTGATGGCACTTCCATGCTGTAATCGCCGGCGGGATAATAGAATCTTTTTCGCTTTCGCGGATCCGTCTCATGCACCGATGCTTG
>JAGRNC010000362.1 GCA_020440935.1 Leptospiraceae bacterium
CCGAAGCCTTTCTTTTCCCGTTTCGCTTTCGGCCTTCAACGACTCGCTCGTACAGTCAGCAAGCAGATCACGATGCGAGACATTGAGCACCAGCCGAAGTCTTTCTTTTCCCGTTTCGCTTTCGGCCTTCAACGACTCGCTCGTACAGTCAGCAAGCAGATCACGATGCGGTAGCGAATCAATGCGATTTGCTGGCCAGGGCGGCGTTAGCGATGAATAGGCGATTGAGCATTTTTTCGGTGGCTTTTACGGCAGCCATCATCTGATCGCTATCGACGCCCACCGTGCGAAAACCGGACATTCCATCTCTTGATTTCCAGGTGATCACGGTTTCTACCAATGCATCGGTTTTGCCACCTGGAGGAATTCGCAGCTCGTAGTCGGTAAGCTCGGGCAGTTCCAGGTTGATCTGCGAAGCAATACTTGCCAGGGCTTTCATAAATGCATCGTAGCCGCCATCGCCCGAAGAGGCCGAAGCGTATTCCTGGCCATCGATTTCCAGTTTCAGTTCGGCGTGCGGAGATTCATTATTCGCTGTAACAATGCGAATGTCCGTGACTCGAACAAATCGGGTTTGCACTCCGCCAAATAAATCTTCGATCAAGAAAGGAAGGTCGTCCGCGGTCACTGTTTCTTTTCTTTCACCCAATTCTTTGATTTTTTCAAGAAGCGCTTTTTCTTGTTCGGCGGGCAATTCAATGCCCAGGGACTTCAAGTTATTTGCTACACTTGCTTTTCCCGCAAGCTTGCCCAGGGCATATACTCGCTGGCGTCCAAAGCGCTCCGGCAGGATTGGATTTGCATAAAGGTTATGCTTCTTATCTCCGTCGGCATGGATACCCGCGGTTTGCGTAAATACGTCGGCGCCGACGATGGGGCGATTGGAGGAGATACGTTTTCTGCTAAATGTTTCCACCAGTCGGGAGGCATCGGTTAAAGCCTCTTCGCGCACGGAGGTTTCCACGCCCAGTTTATCGTGCAATGCGGTAACCACTGCTTCCAGGGGAGAATTTCCGGCGCGTTCGCCCAGACCATTCACCGCGACGTGCAGTCCTTTAACGCCAGCCTGTACCGCCGCCATACAATTGGCGGTGGCTAGGCCATAATCATTATGACCATGAAAATCGATTTCCAGATTCGGAACGGCCTGCAGAGCGTGGGCGATGCCCGCTTTCACTTCGTCGGGAGAAAGAATTCCCAGTGTGTCCGGAAGCAAGAATCGATGAATGGGCATGGTACGCAGAGCTTTGAGCATTTCTACAACGTAATCAGGAGAATGGAGGTAGCCGTTGGACCAATCCTCCAGATAAACGTTCACCGTGACGCCCTGATCGTCGGCGTAGCTAATGGTCCGTTCGATGTCGGCCAGGTGCTCGGAAAGGGTCTTGCCCAGCTGTAACTGGCAATGCTTCTGCGATCCTTTGGTGAGCAGATTGATTACGGAGCCGCCCGCGGAGCGTACCCAGTCCACGCTTGCGCGATGGTCTACAAATCCCAGTATTTCAATGCGATGGTCCAGACCCTTTTGCCGGGCCCAGTCAAAAATGGAACGAACGCTTTCCTGCTCGCCCATGCTTACACGAGCGCTGGCGACCTCAATCCGATCCACATTGAGCTTTTCCAGAAGCATCCGGGAAATCTGAAGCTTTTCGAATGGCGAAAAAGAAACGCCATCGGTTTGCTCCCCATCTCGCAGGGTGGTATCCATGATTTCTATTCTATGCGACATAAAGTCCTCGCTCCCGGTCTCGCAGCGGCCCTCACTACTTCCAGAGACGGCCTCATCTGATGTGCATCTTTAAAGAAAAGCGCAGATTCCTTAATCTATCATCACTTTTTTGATCGGCTCCGTATATGAAACAAGAAAAGAATTGCGTTTTGATTTTGAGCCATCGAAGAACCGATAATTCCCATGATGCGCAGACGTGTGCTCATAACAATCCCTGTATTCTTGCTATGCCTGGGCCTCTGGTTCGCCCTGGGGCAATCGGGCAAGATCAGTCAATGGCTGGGAGGCGGAGGGCCGCACCAATCGGGATACAATCTTGTGCCTATCCTCTGTTTTCACGATGTGAACGGCTCGGGCCCGTATTCCGTAACGATTGAAGAATTTCGAAATTACCTGGACATTTTGAAGAAAGAAAACATTCGCATCGTCCCGCTGAAAGAGGTGATGCAGCATCAGAAAGATAACCGACTGATGGATCAGCCCACCATGGCCATTACGGTGGACGATGACTTCGAAAACATTGCCCGGGTGGCTGCGCCCATACTTCGCGAGTATGACTTTCCGGCCACTTTCTTCGTGTACACCAAGGATATTAATACGCATCCCCACGGCGGCATGGCCTGGGAGGACCTGAATCGATTGATCGCCGAAGGTTTTGAAGTCCAGAACCACTCCCATACCCATACTGCCTTCCATGAGCCCCGCGTGGGCGAGTCCCAGGAACACTTCGCCGCAAGGGTGCATCAGGAAGTGGTGGTTTCACGACAGATTCTAGAAAAACATCTGCCCAACCATAAAATCTGGGCTTTTGCCTACCCCATGGGCTATTATAGTCCCTACCTCGAAGAAAAGCTACGCGAGGCCGGATACGACTTGATTCTTACCGTGGATGCTGCTCCCGTTGATGTTACCTCAAAATTTACGGGAATTATGGACAGATATACGATTCAAAAAGAATACGTAGCTGATCCAATGGCCATGTTCTACAAGCAGATCGCCTATGCGCGGAAGAAGTACCAGTCTGCCGAGGTTGCGCAGGTAGAAGAAGGCCCCCAGCACGGGCTGAAATGACGCAAGACACCACACAACACATACCTCCACAATTTGATCATTACACTGTCATGGGAGGAGGTCCCATGGGCCTGATGCTTGCTGGCATTCTGGCCAAGAACGTCGAGCGCGTTCTGCTCTGGCTCCCCGATGCCGGCATGGCCACGCAATGGTCCGGCAGAAAACAAATCCGACTATTAAACCTGGACTTTGAGATTCCATCCAACGTACGAATGATCTCGGGCTACCGGCTATTTCAGCAGGGCGCTCACTTTATCGCATCGGTAGTGCCTGCACGGCAATTTGAAGAAGTACACGAGCATGTGATTACGCATTTAAACCGCACAAACCAGCATGCAATGGTAACCTTTTCCAAAGGCTTCCTTTCCGCTCTGGGTAGGCGAAAATACTCGGCCTCGACATTTAGCGAATTTTTGGAGAAATCTTCTTCGCTGTATCAAATACAATCGCATGTGGCAGTGGCCACCGGTCCCAGCCTTCTGGCCGATCTACATGCGGGCCGAATGTGCTTCTTTGCTCTCGGTTGCAAGGACAAGGACACCGCGGCTTCCGTGGAACGATTGTTTGCTGCTCCGCACATTCATTGGGAAAGAAGCAATGATATGGTGGGCGTTGAATTGGGAGGCATCTTAAAGAATCCCATTGCGATCATGAGCGGCATGGCAGACTTCCTTTCCGATGCTGGTAGCTCCTTCAAAGGCGAATTAG
>JAGRNC010000363.1 GCA_020440935.1 Leptospiraceae bacterium
GAAGCCATATGCTACGAAGTGAAACCCGGACCGTACCAGCCCGCAGATGACAAAGAATTCGCATCCTGGGCTCCATCGGAACGCGACGCTGAGGCAGTTGCTTTCCAGGTCGAATTGGAAGCGCGTATCAGCATGGCTCTTGCAAGCGGACAGGTAAACCATTGAAATACTTTCGTTTCTCCAATTCAAGGCAGTCCATGCTGCCCTTAATCCTGGGCGTGTCGATGTTGTTGCATTGCGAACCCAGACGTGAGATGCCATCAGAACTTCGGCTGCCATCGGGCTGGACAACCTTTAGCCTTCCGCATCCTGGCACTTCCGGTAGCTTTGATCCTTCCTTTGCATCGGGAGATGGGCAGGACTGGGTTGCCTACTCTGTAGTTGATCCTTCCTATCACTGGCCTCTGGAGCATCCCCACACGGTGAGTACGCGGGTTGCCCGGCGGGTAGGCCAGGGGTGGTAGCCGGCAGCCCTTATCCAGAAAATCAAATGGCTGAAACTAACATTTCAAATTGCAAGGGAAAAGGGGCAGGTCACAGCAAAGAAGTCTCCGCCTCCGTTGCCGCTGGCCGAAGTCAGGCATCTTCGCATTTCAAGGAGAGGAGAGATCCTGCTCAATTTTCTCGATAGCCTTCCTGGCCGCATCCGTGGCATAATCCGGTCCGGTCTCTTCAATTCTTCGCAGCAGGGGTAGGGCTTCTTTTGCATCCTTTCCGAATCGAGCAATGAAGGGAGCAGCTCTCCATCCGGGGCCTTTGTAAGCTTCAAGACATTTCAGATAGAATTGAATCACTTTGTCCTTTTGTGCCGGGTCTATGCGATAAACACTATCAGCGGCTATCAGTCTTGCCAGTTCGCCTTCCTTCGCCACGGACCAGAGGGATTCCACAACCTTGTCGCGCAGTCCGGGTGCTACGGCAGGGCTTAGCGCTCCAAGTACAAATGCTACATTCCTTACCTTTGAATAGTTGGACTCTCCATGCTTCTCCAGATAGTGCAAATACTTCCGAATTTGATCAGGCGATTCAAGGCCGATGCTTCGCATGGTGGAGGCTGCCTCTTCATAGGCTTCGCTTCCTGGAAAAGGTACGTCCATTTCTTCCACAATTTCGGGAAGCCTTGGCCGGATGGCGGGGCCCAGACTCTTTAGAGCCAGGAGATAGGGAAGCCAGTCTGACTTTTTGATGAGCAGATCCGCATCTTCTATATGAGTAGGAGGAAGTTTCGCATTCCAGATCAGTACATCCCGTGGATGAAAGCTACCCTCAAACTCTTCCAGCAGAAGTGGTACAAGCCCGGCTATGGGATCGCCTCTGTAATTCACAAGATTTCTGCGCAGGTATTCTCGCACTTCGATCTCAAAATCCGGAGGAGAACGGTACACTTCCATGCAGGCAAGGGTGAGTTCACGGTCTGGCTGGAAGTTTTCAGTGAGTTCCAGAAGTTCATCCTGAAAGGCCTGGTCGGTTTTGCTTCGCGATTCCACACGATCGGTGCTGTACACTTTTCCTTCCAGAGAAGCCACAGCGCGGCCCAGAATGCGCAGCGCCAGAGCTGATTCGATCTTTAACCTGGCATCTTCATCCTGCTCAAAGCCGGCAAGATAGTATTCTCGGGCGATCCATCGCGCATCGATGGAAGCAAGGGGGTTGATGAGATGCGCACGCTCAAATTCGCTTCGATTTTTTCTTACAAGCTCTGCAAGCCTGCGAACGCTAATGCGATCAGGGCTAAGGGCGCTTATGGCAAAGTAGATATTCTGTTTCTCTACAGAATCGGCGGATATCTCTGCCCGCATATGGAGGCATGTAAAAAGAGACCTGGAGATTGCTAGTGCAGGGGGAAGTCCGGAGAGGAATTGGGAAAAGGCCACGGTGTTTTTCCTGTCTTCGCCCCGGGGAAGCTGTCTGCATTGGCCGGCCAGATCGGGTTGCATCTTCTGCACTGCCTGCTGCCAGGAATAGGGCATGAAGGGAGCCGGTCCGCTATGGTATTCTCTGCGATTCTGCAGCATCGCGTAGGCAGCCGAGTAGAGAGGGGCCTGGGTACTCGAGTCAGCCGGGGTTTTCTGTAGCTCCTGGATGATGGGAACAAAAGCGCCGTGCCGAACCATGAGTTCCAGCGTTGCATCCAGGATATCGTTCTGATCGCTCTGCAGAAATGCGGTAATGCGCTTCATTTGCTTCTGAACCGGAGGGTAGGGCATATGACGAAGGGAATGCAATGCCAGCGGAGCCAGCGAAGCGTCGGTTTCTGCCAGCTCCAGCGATCGCCCCGCGATGCGGTCCAGAGTTTGCATTAATCCAGAAAGGTCCTCCCCTTCAAAGATGGCCCGATGGGCCAGCACATGGGCGGCGTAGTCCAGCTCATTAAATGCCTGTAACTGAGTGCTCCTTTCTTCGGACTCCAGCCGTTCCAGGATGGAGCGAAAGTCCGGCACAGAATGATCCTCTCTGCTTTCCAGTGCCGGTCGCTTCGCATTTTTTTCTGCGGGGCCGACGGAGGGCCTGCTGATACAGTAAATCTGGCCGAAAAAAGTAGCCAGCGCTGCGCTCAAAGCCAGATTTCGGAAGACCTGCCCCCGAATGCGCGGGGAAACTCTGAAAGGATGCCTTCGCATTATCGCACTATGGGAAATCCAGAAGAACGCACAAGAAGGATTCCCGGGCCCGCAAGGCCTCAGACGGTCCGCGATATGTGAAATGAACCCTCTTTAGATTGCCGGTCCAGAAAAGCCAGAAGCCATCCGGCATAAGCCAGCCCACTACGCCCACGCGATTTCCTGGCTACCATGGCTGCCTGGTGTATGCTGCGAATTTGCAGACGGCAGAGTTGCAGCAAAATCCAGAGAATCCCACCGGCGCGCTTTTACAGTCCTCCGGCGATCCGGAACGGCATAACGGCGCATGCGATTATCGCCCGGATCTGGGATTTGCGCAACCATGAAGTATTCGGTATCTTAATGCTTCCCATGGCAGTGTTGCGATGGTCCTCGGAATCGCTTAGATCGCTGCTTCGTGCATCGGCGCGCATGTATACGCAGTCCTGTGCCATGGGCTCCTCGGAGCACTGAACGATTTCGCCATTAGATTGCACATTTCAGAAAGAGTATCCGGACTTGCCAGGACTTCGGATTCCTGATTTGCCTGGTTACATAAGCGAATCTGAGTTGTCTTTATCTAGAATAATCTCAGGGCAATTACCCTTGCATCATCGCATCATTGCGCGGGGCGATTTGCTGATAATAGATTTTGCATCCGCCGGCCACACAGGCAATGGGCGCCAGTAATGCGCCAAAGATGGGAACGGCTAGCAGTACCACGAATACCAATCCCAGGCCAAGCAATTCCGGGCGAAGAGTGCGAAATTGCTTTCTTCGCATTCGGCTTTGGGGAAAGTCCCTTTCCAGAATGACCGAGAATGCTGCATATCCATAGAAGTAGGCATCGGTTATCGCCAGGAGAAATGGCTGCAATGGCCCTGTTAAGAAAGAAAGCG
>JAGRNC010000364.1 GCA_020440935.1 Leptospiraceae bacterium
AGATGCAGCAGAACTGAACCTACTGCTCGTGGGATGGTTTCATCTTCTTCTGCGGCCGCCACGAGAAAAACAAGAATAAGCGCAGAGGAAAGTACCATGATGGAAAGAGCATCCCAGGACCATCGACCCAGGGTGATGGCTCCTGCAAGGGCGATAAAGAGCGAAATAAGCGAATCAGTTACGTAAAGCCATCGTATGGAGATCTTCCGGGCCCGGCGGGCATTTAGATATACTGCCAGAGCCACCAGAAATAGCACGGGAGTATTCCAGCGTGATCCTGTGGAGTAAAGCGCGAATCCTGCAGCAGCGGCCGCCCAGCTTACTGTATGCGATAGAAAGGGCCAGCGCTCAAAAGCAGCGGTGGAATACCTGGATCGATAATGTACGGAAAGGGCTGTGATGCTAACGAGGGTAGTCCATCCCAGCGCGGGCCATCGAATCAAAGAAGTAATCGATTCCAACCCGCCCAGGCGATAACCGAAGACCAGGTTAGCAAGAAAGAACACAGCCATGGTCTGCAACAGATGAAATTCCCACTTTGAACGATGCGACAGATACGCGCTGAACAGGCTGACTCCGCCAATACAGCTCAAAGTCAAAGCGTTCGGAGGCAAGATTAAAAGCGCTATTACGCTCAGCAGAACGTGGATGGTAGCAAATGTCTGTGCCGATGCAGTCCAGGCGAAAAAGAGGTTTGCGGCCACGCCGATCAGAATAATGGCAAGAGCCAGGTTCTCGTTTTGAACCCATTGCATTCCTGGAATCATCGCCGACCCCAGACAGGCAAGAAGCAACACTGCGCCCGAACTGCTTCGAATCCAGTACGATAGGGGCTCCCAATCTTTGCGACGCTTCAAAAAGAGCGAACCTGCAAATAGTCCTCCCGAGATTGCCAGAACGAGCAAGAACCGAAAGAATGGGCCCATGCTGAGGGCTGCATACACGGCCAGAAATCCGGCCCCCAGAACCAGAATGATAGCGCCAAGGATGCCGGTCCAGTTGGCCGAGATCTTCTCTTCCAGACGCTTCCAGCTTTCATTCTTTGTTACTTGCCGGAGTGGGGCGGTAGCGCCCGGGGCCGGCACTGCGGTTTCCGAAGCTGAAGGCCTGAGATTGGATTCTCTCTGTGCCATGGCCGCTGCTGCATCGCGTTGCGAGTCTGGGATGCCTGGATCGACGCTCTGGCGGCTCGTGGCCGGATTCGGAAACTGGCGAGCAAAGGCGGCATTATCTTGTTCGGCAGATATCGTAGACCGCACTCCAGTGCCAGCGTTTGAGCCTGCAGAATTTCCCGGTGTCGCAGCTGGCCTGGAACGTTCCGCCGTCGATTGCGACGGAGCCGATGGATCGGGATGCATGAAATCAGATGGCTTCTGGACGGCCGCCGGCGCTGTCTGTCTGACAGAGTTTCCTGCATAGGCCGCGTGGCTAACGGACCGGTCGGGATTCTCCAGCAAGGCCCTTTCCAGCATGTTGACTCGCCGCCTGAGCGACAGAATCATGAACAACATTATAAAAGGTAGAGCTAATAGACCCAGAGACAGGGCTGTTCCGATGAGGACGAGAAATACTTCGATCATACGCTAATTGCTTTGGTTATTACAGATCCTCAATCAGACGATCCACTTGATCATAGAGTTCATCGTTGCTCGAGTTATCCAGTACAATTATGGTATACCCCTCCGAACGATCGCGAATAAAATAGGTTCTAAAACCAGTCCAGGAGCCGGTATGGTAAGCGAGATTGTCCGCCACTTCCCATCCCATACCATATTCCAGCTCCGTTCCATCGTCCAGAGTAGCTGGAGTCTCGGCCAGTTCGCTCCATTCCTGGTTCAGTACCCGGCCATTGCGCCATGCCTGGTCGAACTTAAGAAGATCGGTAACGTTGGAGCACAGGTTTCCGTCCCCATAGACTCCATCCAGGTATTCCACATCATCCAGATACGGCTCATCTTCCGAGCGACCAAATCCAATGGCTCGATTCGGTATCTGCCGTTCGGCCGTGCAGAGCACAGTAGACTGCATTCCGGCCGGGGCGAAGATATTGGATTTTAGGAATGCTTCAAACGATTGGCCGCTGGCCTTTTCCACAACAGATGCAAGAAGTAAATAGCCAGTATTGCTGTATTCGTAATCCGTTCCCGGATCAAAGGATAATTCGGGCTTTAGATCCACAAGCATGGATATGATTTGATCGTTGTTAATGAATTTGGAAGGCGATTCTTGCTCGCTTTCCTCAAAGTAGTCATCCGCCAATTCCTCGTAGTCTGGCAGGCCCGATGTATGCGAAAGAAGATGTTTGATCTGGATGTCCTGCCATTTTCCGGGCATCGCGCGAAACTGGGGTAAAAGGCCGGCCAGAGGCGAATCCATAGAAAGCATCCCTTTTTGTATCAATAGCAAAATGGCCGTGGCAGTGAACGGTTTGCTCACCGAGGCTAGATTAAAGACTGTCTGCTCGTTCAGCTTGCGACCATCTCTATAGTCCGCAATGCCCTGTGAGCTCAGAAGTAGTACATTGCCGTTTTTGGCTACCAGCAGGTTTCCATTGAAGATCCCATCGCTATGAAGTTGATTGAATTCCTTCTTGAAAGAGTCCGCTACCGGATCCGCGCCTGCGGGCGAACCGCAGTATAGTACAAGGATGAATAGAGGGAGCAGGGATCGCTTCATTGGCTCAGGCACGTTGGATTTCGAATCGGGTCAAACTATTTTGCCGACGGCCCGGAAAATCGTGCTTATACAGCTCCGTATTGCAGATGACAGGAAGCCTATCCATTGGCATGGTCGGACTATGGCCGGCCTGCAAATTATGGATTATCTGCCCGCCTGCGCATTTCTTGCTTTCGTCTATTTCCTTGGCGAAATGCTAGTGATGGAAAAGACGTCGCGGAATTATTTGCTGGGCGCTGTATTCCTGGCTTACTCCGGAATTCTGATACGTGCCTGGCTTCTATTTACGCAGAGGATGCACCTGGTCCCATATTTGTACGAATTCTCGTTGCCATTTCTATTTCTGTTTGGCCCGCTTTTAAGGCAGTACTTTAAGTACTCCGTGATGCCGGGTGGGCGCAGCGGATCCAGGCAGCGAATGTGGCTTCTGCATCTTCTACCGGCTATGGTAGCTACGGCAATGTTGCTGCCGGACTGGATGCAGAGCAATGAGGAAAAAGTGGGCCGCATACTGGCGCTCTACCAGGGGAAGGCTGACTTTCCGGGGATCCTGCTGTTTCCGCTGGGGCTCTTTCACACCGCCGCTTATATTGTCTGGACCCTCATTGATATTCGCCGAGTCTTTACTCTGGAAAACCTGCGCCGCGAAGGAGTGATTCGCGCCTCCATTCTATTTTTGGGTTTGATCGCCACCGGTTGTAGTATTGCTCTGGCCGCTTTGTTTTCCGGTCATCCAGAATGGCTGGCCATCTCCATAACATTCATCGCTATCAATGCACCGCTGGTGTATATTGTGCAGCGAAGATATCCACAATTCTTGCTC
>JAGRNC010000365.1 GCA_020440935.1 Leptospiraceae bacterium
GTACACAGCGGCAAGGCTTGCGCTCTCCATAATCAGAAAGTTATTGTTGTTTCGCAAAAAGCCAGAATCGGTCATATTACCGGTGCCGCTGAACACATACTTCTTATCGATAACTGCAAATTTGTTGTGCTGAATAGCGGTCGGATTTCCTAGAGAAAAGGGAATCTTACTTCGAAGGATTGTCTGGTAGCCACCGGTTATGACTTCGTCCACATCGCCCACCATGCGCACATCGATTCCGCGATCGTCTGCACGAATCAGAGCGTCCATCACGCTGGTTCTACCCAGGTTGTATACGGCCATGTCAATTGTGGACTGCGCATCGTCGATGAGACGCACCAGCTGTAGATCGATCTCTTTATCGGTACCGGTAAACTGATCCACTCCCGGATCATTATAATAAACGGAAAATCGAAACGGCCCATCCAGTAGATAGTCCGGGCCCGGGAACAAATCGTTGCCCATGCCCTGGGTACAAAAGGGCATCATACAAATAAGGGCGCCAGGCAAAAGAGTCCTGAGGTAGCTCCAGAGTGAGCCAGAAAATTGTCGGAATGTATTTTGCATATGCATCAGAAATAGAAAGAAGTACCGATCTGAAATCCGGTGAATAGAGCATTACCCTCCGGAGCGCCATTCACCAATCCTGGAGTGGCATAGTATCGCATGGGCCGGAGAACACCCCAGGTAGCCCATGCTTTCCAGTTTTCCCGAATCTGCCAGTTTAGTCCCACATTGTACTCCTCCGCCATGGGCATTCCATAGCGGCGATACGCCAGAATGCGACTGGCGCGATCTGGATACATCTGGCTGGCCAGACCAAATAGTATTTCCTGCTCATAAAGCGAAGGCGAAGAAGGGTTTCCAAGAATTCGGCCAGAGCTCCAGGATCGTTCCCCGAGCAGATCTATCTGATTCGTATCGTTGTAGCGCCACCAGCCGAACACCAGATCCAGGTTCTTTAGAGGATTCCAGGCCAGTCCCAGATCGACGGTTAGCCCTAGATGCTTCACTTCCGTGCCCGACTTTCGGGAAGGACTGCCATAGGTGTCGCCAAAGGGAAGGTCGTCCACTCCGTCGTCGTCGGTATATGCCGTGGGATGATTTCCCCAGTTTAGATCGGCCAGTATTCCACCCATTTGTTTGGCCTTAAAGCCCACAAATCCGTGGGAATATTGTCTTCCATCCGTGAGGTATTTGCCGCCCTGCGCATAAAAGTAGGTGGGCGTAAAAAGCACCATGCGATCAAATCCGGCGAACTCCAGCTCCATGGACCAGGCGTTACCTTTTGTGTCCACATCCTGACTTTCATAGTTAACGGTCTTTGGTTTTCGATCCACGCCATAACTCTGCGCGAATGTAAATGAGCTTCGCACCCATTCCTTATAGCCAGCGTTCAAACGGATTCCGCGCATGGCGGTGAAATCATTATCTCCTTCGTTGCAGGTGGTGCCGTTGTTGCATCGATCGGCGCCCCCATCGCGAAGTGCGCCAAACTTCGCCAGAAAAAAGAATGCTCTTAGATCCAGGTGAGTCTCATGGTTTTCCATGTTTCCGAGAAAGGAATATGTGTATACACCGCCGGTGCGGTATGTATTCGTTTTACCGTCAAATCCCCGGGTCTTGATTTCGTCGAAACTAAGGTACTGCGCGAAATTCACATCGTCGGTGCGAGCGCCGGATGCAAAGTAATCGATGGCCACAATATCGAATTTTCCCCAGAAACCATAGGCCTGAAGGGTGGCGGCATCCAGAACATCGGACATAAAATACTCGCGATCGATGGCGCCTCCGATGTCGAAGTATTGTCGGCCGATTTTCATATCCCAGCGCGATTCCTCGGTAGGGTTCTTCAAAAAATGCACTCTGAACCAGAGCTGGCCAAAATTGACGGTATTGGAACCGGTAAAGGTTACCCTGGAATCGTTGATGTTGTCGCGACCACCCAACTGATCGTGGCCATAGAAACCCGCTTTCCATATATCCAATCGAAAGTCCAGGCGGTCGTTGATTGGAAAAAATAGATCCAGTTCTGCGCCGGCCATACCAAAGTTCATACGATCATCGGTATTTCGCACGCTCTCTTCGCTTGTATCATCGCGTACCCGCAGATCAGAATTGTTGAAGTAATTAAAAGATGTCCAGAAGTTCACCTTCCACTGAATGCGATCCAGAAGCTGCGCCTTTTCTTTTAGATCCAGGTTGAAGTGATTCTTCTCATAGCTCATCCCAACGCTGGAGGTGCCGTTTTCATCTTCGGTGCGCAGAGGTTTTGGCTCGCTATCCGATTCGGGATCGGCGCCCAGCTGGCCGGGCTCCTCCGATCGAACCGAGGTAGTAAATAGACTTGCGATAGCAAAAATCATCACAAGAACAGGTAACAGGGTATGGCAGGATTTTCTCTTCATCAAACTCTCAAGGGCATGTATTTGCGGCGCCGGGCGTGGGAACCTGGAATGTAAAATCCGCGGCATTGTCGTTGGTATCATTGGAATCCGGACATCGAGAAATGGCACGTGTTGTAGTGGGCGAAAGCTCACCGGCAGGCGCGGATCCTTCAAAAGAACTAACCAGGCCATAGCCTACAAAATCGATGACGTGACTGTCCGTAGGCGAAATCACCGAAAAGTTCCCAATACCAAGAGTGCTAATCTCGGGATTAATTCCGGTTTCGCTGCCTGTTTCGCTCACCGGATCTTTCCCGAGGGTCAGAGCAAAACAATGGCTATCCCCGACGTTAAACGTGGATGAGGAACCGTATTCTTTCAGCGATGTAGCTGGAAAGCCGCCAGGCAGGGAAAGCGTTTGCCCGCTTCGGCTTACTACCATGTAGCCCTTGGCCGGTATTAGCTTATCGTACAGACTCATGATACTGGATGCGGTTCCCAGGCCCGAGCAGGCAGTATCGGTAAATCGCTGTAGATATACGCCTTCCAGCGAAAGGTCATCGTTTGTAGGATTATAGATTTCTACGTAGTCGTTTGCTGTAACATCGCCGATGAAATTTCCGACCTCGCTAATTCGTAGCTGCAATCGCGGGTCCAGCAGTCCATCGGTGCGGCCATCCTGCCAGCCAGCCATGTCCGGAATTCGATAGACGCTTCCCGTCTCATCGCCCGGGTATTGCTTGAAGAATCGAGCTTCTATGGGAATGACCGGGCTGATCAAGTCCGGCGAAATGGCCGCGTATATATCCTTGTTTGCGTAGGAGATTTTCTTATTAACCGGCCGAACGGCGCCGCCGTTCCCTATCACGTTAAAGAAAAAGCCGATGTACAGATCGTAGCGCGATCGATCATCCACGGAGTTTATGGGGCTGGAGAAGGTCTGGTATTCGCCCTGATAATTGGCAGGCTGTCCGCGCTTATCCGCAGCATACACTGGAATATAATAGGTAACCGCATCTCGATTGAACGATTGGGGCGGATGGACATCCAGGTAGTAGCTTCCAGCGTAACCCAGATCTTGCGAAAAACCCATACCCACGATGCA
>JAGRNC010000366.1 GCA_020440935.1 Leptospiraceae bacterium
TGTAATCCTTTCGCGGTCCTGAGCGCCGCTCGGCCAAACAAAGCCTGATAAGGTAATTTGGAGACGCCTTAAGGGGCTCCCTGTGCATTCACGAATCTCCCCCTTACAGGCTTGCCAAAGAATTTTCCGCAACAGTCGCATTTTTGCAATGACTGTATGACCAGAAGCAAGTAAATAGTCACAAAAGATAGATGCATCGTCAAAAAAGAAAATGGCAATGAGTATTTCAGTCAAAGAAACCGATCTTCCATGGCATGGCGGCCGAATGGCGCGGAGCTGGGCATGGTTAGTTCTGGCATTTGGCTTTCCCACGCTGCTGAACTTGATTGCCGCGCGAGTCTTCATTCCATGGATCGCATCTATGGATCGTATGCCCATCGAAGCGGCCTATTTTCTGTCTGTAGGATCCCTGGTGCTTGCGCCGATGCTCGCTCTTGCCTGGTTTCTGACCCGTAAGGAGCTGGAATCGAATTCCTGGCGTTCGATGATGGTGCGCTGGCGTATCCAGCGCCCGAGCGGGCGAGATTGGCTGTGGATCGTTTCTGGGTTTGTCGTAATGTGTCTTGCATCCTGGATCATTGCTGCCTTTGTGCTGCCGGCGATTGGAATGACGGCCAATCCGTTCTTCTTCCAAAATATGCCATTGGTCGATTCCTATCCGTGGTTGATTGCATGCTGGCCAGCGTTCTTTTTCTTTAACATCTTTGGCGAAGAATTGTACTGGAGAGGGTACATATTTCCCAGGCAGCAAGAATTTCAGGGGAATTGGACTTTCCTGGTGCATGGAACTTTTTGGGCCATCTGGCATCTTCCCATGGGGCTGGATCTTGTGATCGCGGCCCTTCCAGGCTTCTATATTTTGTCGGCCATTGTGCAGATCTGCAAGAATACCAGCGTTGCCATCGTTATTCATACAATCTTTGGAGCCTTTGGATTTCTTACGCTGGCGTTTGGTCTGATTCGTTGATCGGGTCACTCGCCGCGAAACAAGGAAGGTTCGATGTACAGGACAAATTCAGGAAATTTCGATCATGCCTCGTTCTTTTAGCGATCAGGAAAAAGTAGAAATTCGGGCTCGGCTTATTGCGAAAGCCATAGATTCCATGGAGCGCTACGGCGTTCGAAAATCCAACGTAGAGTGGATCGCGAAAGCTACGGGCATATCCAAAGGTGGATTTTATCTGTTCTATTCGGCCAAGGAAGAATTGCTCTTTGATGCATTCCTGAGCGTGCAGTCCAACGTACGAGCGGACCTGCTTTCAGGGTTAAAAAAACAATCGTCCGGCGCCGATGAAGTGCGCTTCTTTCTGGAATTTCTATTTCTTTCGTTCGAGAAATATCCGGTGCTTACGGTCCTTGCGCGGTCCGAGGAACTTGCCGCATTAATGCGGGGTATCGATCCCAGGCGCCAGAAGGCGGAATCCCGAGCGGATGATCTTTTTTTTCAGGAGATCTATTCCGATTGGAAGCGCCGTCAAATAGTGGATGGCCAGAAGGCAGCTCGTATGGCGGGATTACCCGGGATGGCGCTGGCCTTAACCCTGGAAAAAGAACTCATCGGGACCAGGCGATTCAAAGATACGAAATCGCTCTTGATCAACGGACTTGTTCGTGAACTTACAGACGATGGAAGCTAGCGTGCTGGAGGGCGGACCTGTCGATGGCCCGCCGCTCCATGGGATTTGCTGACTGCTGTTATTCGGTAATAGTTAGCTAGCGATAGTTTGTGCCTCTCGGTCCTCGCAGATATACCTCCAGGTAATACGATACTCCACCCCGGGGCCCTACACGCCAGTCAATGTAGAAGCTTGCATTCGCCGATCCATCTGCGGGACCATGGATTGTGCATTCCGCATCGCCGCGTAGATTTTTTACGAATACCACATGATCCACGACCCAGCCATTCTTTAGATTTGTTAGATCGCCCAGGAATGTATCCTGTTCGGAGCATCCAGTAATGAATGTGGCTCCATCGTGGAAGGCCGCATTTCCCAGATCCTCATCCGCGCAGGTAAACCATCCGGGAAAATTTGTATTGGGATCGGGATCATGGATTTTTCCGGTCACCGGGATGCGCTGGACATCCAGGGCGGGCTCAAAGGCAAAGGCAGCCGGAGACGAAACTCCCGCGGAATTCTTGATCTGCACCCATCCCGCGAAGGCGATCAAACCACTCAGGTCTGGCACCTGGGCAACGACGTACGTATCATTCCATTCTTTGACAATCGCTTCTACTGATCGGTCTGCCGAAACCTGGAGCAGGACTTTCCCTCGGCTTGATCCGAATCGTTGGCCGGTGATTACAATGGGATCTCCGGGGCCACCGGAGGAAGCATTCAAAAATTGGATAGAAGGCCCCGCAGCGCTGCTTTCGCTCGCGGGCGCATTTGAGCTCGATTCCGCTTTGATCAGACCTGGTATGCCGGATTGGTCTTGAATCTTTGATCGCTTCAGTGCCGCAATGATGGTCTGATTGGTCTTATTTGGCTTCCAGGCTTTCGTATCGCGCGTTATACGATTCTTACGATCCTTTAGATTCTTTGACGCATTGCTTTGCTGAGACTTCAGGAATTTTTCATCGCTGCTTCGCAGAGCTTTCTGCTCCTTCTCCAGCGCGGATGCTGTAATTTCCTTACCCTCCAGGCAGAAGATAGTCTTTGGCTGAATATTGGTTTTGCGAAACTCGGCTTCTGATATCCTCGAAGGATCCAGCGAAGATGTAGAACATCCCGACTTGCCCGGCGCTTTTTTTTCCGGGGCCGCAGGGATTTGTGAGCCCATACCTAATAGTAGAGCCAGCGTTCCAGTACGTAACAACAGACTGTTTGTGCGAAAGCTTAGGTTCATATTGTTCCTCGGCTCAGGTCTCGGGCAAAGATAGGCCGATCGTCAATTCCAAAACTAAGCTGGAGCGGAAATTTTTTCTTGTGAGGGAATTGGAATCCGCCGCTCGGCCACCGCACACAGCCCCTTTAATCGGTGTACGAAACCGGAAAAGACCGGTCCCCAAAGGCTACTCTGGCTATTATGCTAGAGTCCGGTGCCAACGAATCTTTGGATTTTTGGTCGACCGGACAGGCCCCGAAAAAGAGTCCTAAAGTATGCCTCAGTATCGCTCTCGTACTTCCACATCTGGTCGGAACATGGCCGGCGCCCGGGCCCTTTGGCGCGCCACCGGCATGACCGATGCGGATTTTGATAAGCCCATCATTGCTATTGCGAACTCCTTTACTCAATTTGTGCCCGGTCATGTGCACCTGAAAGACCTGGGACAACTGGTGGCCGAGCAGATCCAGATGGCTGGCGGAGTGGCCAAAGAATTCAATACCATTGCCATCGATGACGGAATTGCCATGGGGCATTCTGGTATGCTCTATTCGCTGCCCAGCCGCGATTTGATCGCTGATTCCGTGGAATATATGGTCAATGCACATACCGCGGACGCACTGATTTGTATTTCGAACTGCGATAAGATTACTCCGGGCATGC
>JAGRNC010000367.1 GCA_020440935.1 Leptospiraceae bacterium
CTGCACTGCTTCGCCATGGACATACGCCGAGGCTGGCGATAACAGAAATGCTCCCACTTTGCCGAATTCCACAGGATCGCCGTAGCGTCCCATGGGAATACCGGCCTGCATGGCCTTGCGCACTTCGTTAATGTTTCGACCGCTGTCCTCGGCGGTCTTCTTTTCGATCTTATCCAGTCGATCTGTGGCAATTAGTCCTGGAGCAATGGAATTTACGCGGATGGAATCGGAGGCCAGATCGCGGGACAGAGTCTTCATTAAAGCGTTAACTCCGCTTCTAAAAACGTTGGATAAGATCAAGTTATCCACCGGCTCGCGAACCGATTGCGAAGTTAAAAACAGAATGGAGCCCTTTGTGCTGCGGAGAGATGGCAAAGATTCTCGAACCAGACGCACAGCGCTCATTAATGTAAGCTGATAGGCCGCATCGAAATCGCTGTCCTGAAAGTTCTGGAATCGCCCGGTGGGCGGGCCGCCAGCATTGACCAGCAAACCGTCGATTTTTCCGAAGGTATGCAGTCCTTCTTCGACCCAGTTTGTAATGCTTTCTGCTGAAGCGCAGTCCAGAACAGCCCCATGAACGCGCTTATCCGATGCACCGCCAAATTCCTTCAGGGTGTTCAACAGCACTTCTTCGTCCCGCCCCCCCAGAAATACCGAGCCGCCATCGGCATGAAGTATTTGTGCAATGGCCCGGCCCAGTCCCCGGGTGGAGGCCGCTAGAAAATAGACCTTATCCTTAACTTGCAGATCCATGACTGACCGTTGCGGAATGGTGACAGAAAATCAACCTTATTGCTTCTCCGATTGAGAATTCCGGAGCGCATCTGGATCCTCCACGGCCCCGGCAAAATCGCCATTCTCCTGCCCCGGATCCACACCTTGCGTTTTCCAGCCTCGCCTGGATTTTCCATCCGAAGTCAACCGCTCCACATCCAGCTCGCGCACCCGTGCATGCATTTCCGTTAAGATTCCGCGGGTAATTTCTTTCATGATACTTCCGGCCACTTCGGCCTCCAGAACCTCGGCTATGATGCGGCTCACATCACCGCCAATCCGATTCACAAAACCGTCCATGAAAGGAACCCTGGCCAATTCGCCCATCATGCCCTTTGTGTGGAGAGACTCCTTCACGAGGGCGTCCAATTCTTGCTGATGATTCTTGAAAGCCTGGCGGGCCAGCTCCGCGTAGTTGAGACGGCTCATCACTTCTTCTACCCGGGTAAGGGATTGCAAAAATACCGCATCGGCGATGGTATCTACGATGATATCTCTGAAACGGAATGTAATCTCTCGAGTGAGGGAGCGACTGACTGGTTCGCTCGATCTGCCAATCTTATAGAATGCAATGCCAAGCTTTACTCCGCGTAGGAGCAGAAAGGGACGAAACATTACGATGGGAATTAGCCCGATTACCTCGTACCAGTTGGTGGCAAGATATCGCCATCGATCATCTTCCTTACGAAGCTTCTGTAGCAGATCCAGGGCCCAGAGCATCAGGACTGTAAGGTCGAATGCAATAACACCCAGCGATATTCTTCGATCCAGAAAAATATCGCCGTATGAGCCTCGCAGAAGCAGCAATAATGTGTCCAGCGCTACAAGTGAGAGTAAAAAGTAATCCCAGGTCCGACCCGGCAGCCGAGCCAAAATACTTCGAATGCTGGCGCGCTTGGACTTCTCCGAATTTTTTGATTTGCCCGAATTTTCGCCGCCGTTTCCTCTATTGGGATTTCCCGAGGCATTTGGCTCTTGTTCGCTCTCGTTCAACATACCTGGACCAGAGTTTCAAAAGATCCAGTAGAGGAAAATCTGAAAAGCAATCAAGACGGCAGCCCAGATTCGCAGGTCTTTCCACCCTTTCAGCGAGTCTGCATATCCCAGGGGCTTTGGTAAGAGACAAGAAACGATAAAAATCGAGATGATGAAGCCAATGGCCAGAATCCGCGGCCAATTCCACAGCGCTATATCAGCCAGCATGCTTTGCCTCCGATTTAGGTATGACCGATCGCAAAGTTAAACCGTGGATATGATCCGGCGACGACGGAGGCGTGAAAAAATGCGACACGTACAGCACAAGGCCGCTAAAGACAAAACTGGCAAATGCTACGTACAGCATGTTTACATCGAATCCGACTCGAACAATGGCAGCGACGATCAGGCCGAGCACCAGCGCCAAAAATCCGCCCGTAGGAGTGGGACGGCGGCTCAAGATACCCAGCACCAGGATTGCGAATACCGGTCCCTGAAATAAAGAGAGAGCCTCTTGCACAAAGATGTAGATCCCGCCAAAAAAGCCCGTAACAGGAGCAAAGGCCATGCCAAATACAAGCCCGGCAAAGGTTACGATGCGGCCCATACGCAATTCGTGCTTTTCACGGATTTCTGTTTCCTCTTCGGTTTCTTTGCCTTTGCGTGCGAATCGGTCTTTCCACACTCCATAGATGTCCCTGGTGTACATGGTCGCGGCGGAATTCAAGGTAGAGTCCACCGATGATTGAAGGGCAGCGATGAAGGCCACAAATAGAAGCCCGGACAGCCCCGGCGGAAGTACGTTTTTAATAATCCAGGGTAGCGCCTGGTCCTGGTTATCCAGCGGTTCAGCCTTTAGCACCAGCACCAGAAAACCCGGCAGTATAATCAATAGAGGAATCAAAGTCTTAGCAAATGCTGCCAACAGCATGGAAGCCTGACTGTCCCACTGGCTTTTTGCGGCCAGAGTTCGCTGCAGAACCGCTTGATTCGCGCACCAGTAGGCCGGCGAAAGCACCAGCGCAAGCCCCAGAAGAACGCCCGGCCAGGGAAAATCCGGATGATCGGATGGCAAGAATACGCGAAGCTTGTCCGGGTGCTGCGTTTGTAACTCATGAAAGAATGCCTGAAAGCCGCCGGCCTTTTCGATGCCAAAGTAGGCCACGCCCAGAGAGCCGGCGAACATGATTACGAGCTGCACCGTATCCGAGTAGGTAACAGCCTTCAAGCCACCGCTAACGGTATAGAAACCAACGACCACTCCGGTCACGGCAATCCCCACCCAGTGGGGCCAACCAAGATAAGTGTGCAGCATCAGGGTGGTGGCCCACAAAAAGACTCCTACGATGACAAAAGAGAAGGCAGTAAAAATGATCGCGCTAAGGAATCGGGTGCGCTCGTCGTATCGACGTCCCAGGTATTCGGGAATGCTATATACGCCAGCTCGCCAGTAATAAGGAAGAAATAGAAAGGCACCCAGCACCATCGCCGGAATCGCTCCAATCCATTCGAAGTTTGCCTGTGCAATTCCAATGGAATAGGCATTTCCCGCGGACCCCACGTAATCATTGGAACCAATATTTGTTCCAATGATAGACATCCCGATAACCCAGAATGGAAGGGATTTACCTGCCAGGAAGTAATCGGTGCCCGAGTTTACTCCCTTTGAAATATAGATTCCGAAAATCACCAGGCCCACCAGATATACGATGATGAGCGTTATATCGA
>JAGRNC010000368.1 GCA_020440935.1 Leptospiraceae bacterium
CCCTGGTCTTACTGACACAGATTGCAGTTCTCGATCAAACAACGTTTATCTATTTCGCCTTTTGATCCCGAATGGTTCAGCGATGCAAGTCGCCACCAATGACGACCGCTCAATTGCAGAGTTGGTAGTCCATGTTACAGGCGAGCTGGTCCTTTCGAATGGCTCGCGCCCAGCTTGCCGCAAATAACCATTGTAACCCTTGACACAATTTTCTTAAGGATCGAAGGAAATGACTCGTCTTTTGTCCCCTGCAAAAGCCTCCCTGAAACAATGAAGGGCCGAGCCACATCGCCTTGCCGAAAGATCTGCCAACTGGATGCAAATCGCAGTCACTGTATTGGATGTCTGCGCACGATCGAAGAGATTGCTTCCTGGAGTCGGTACGATGAATCCACGCGTCTTGCAATAATGCGCGAATTACAGGGCCGACAAAGCCCCGATCGAAAGCCTTGACATTTTCCGGGTGCCTCATAATCTGACATCTGTTTCTTCAGGGAGGAAAGGGGTGTAAATCCCCTGCTGTCGCGCAACTGTGATGGTCGGTAATGAACCGAACCTTAGCCAGATCTTCCCCGCAATGCATTGCTCCGCGTCTGAGCCGCATTGCAATACTCACCGCCAATGCTGTGAGGGGGCCCCGCTGAAGAACGAAGGGGTCGCCAGCAGCAATCTGCCATCGATCCCAGAGCCCGACAACGGGATAACCAAGGGAGAAACTATGAAAACAAACGCTCACTATGCTCTGGTTGTGACCATGGCAGTTACTTTATTTTGCGCGCAATGCGGCGACATTTCGCTCAGCGGCACCAACGAGTCCAATGATGACCAGGTTCTTGGACTCACCACGGGCCTCACGCTTTCCGATTCGCAGGACCTAACGTTAAATGGATCCTGGAATTCATTCACCGGAAACGGTACATCCACCGACACGATTACAACCATCATCGGCCGAGAAGGCTCTGGTATCTGGCTCGACGATTCATCTGGATTCGGAGGCTATACCAGCCGGTATCTTATCGCAGGCTATAGCAACAGCGAAGGCTATGTAATTACACAAAATCCGCCAAACAATGGCGCTTATACCGGCGATGCAAACAAAGGGAAATACTTCAAGATTGTATTCTTCGCAGATGGCCAAAAATACTGGCATTGCACTCTAAATGGTACCGCGCCCGCTGACTCTCTGGAAGCGGCCAAAGCAATTACGGACACCTCGGATCGGTCCGATCCCGGCACCACCGGCTGCGTAGGGTTTTCCTGGAGCCGCCTGGAGCTTCGAAGTTGAACAACGCTATCAAATGGACGGCGCTTTCGCTGGCTCTTCTGGCCAGCGTCGGTTGCCGATTATCGGGCAAGGAATCTGCGGGAGCGCTCGATCCGGGATCTGTTCTGGGTCTGGCAGGACTGGAATTTTCCAGCAGTGCATCATGCCCCGGTAGCTGGAGTTTTACGAACGCCTACCTGGCCGATGTGGCCGTGGCCACAAAGTCTACTCTGACTTATGGCGACCCTGCGAAGGCTACCAATGGCATTTGCGGCGGGGGGTGGACAGCGGGATCCACCGACGTGTATTCGCTGGCCAACAATGCGGTCTGCGAGGGCGCCGAAACCTGCATGCGCCTGGAATGGAAAGATAAAAGGGTGCTCAATGCCACTGGCGTGGATCTCGTAGTATACGAAAACGCCTTCGATTACTCGAGCACCGGTACCAATCGGTTCCTGGAACCCGTAATTGTGGAAGTTTCGGAGGATGGAACAAGTTGGTGCGGCTGGAATCCGGCCTACTCCGGTATCACAAATACTTCCGATCCTTCTTTTGAATCCTCGGTGCGGTTCCCTGGCAATTATTCAGATCTGGCCGGTATCACGCCAGTGCTGTTGCGCTCCAATGAAACCAGGCTCAGTTCCGCCGATCTGTTTACCCTTACGACGGACAGTCACGGTACTTATTTGAAAGGCGGCGGCGATGGTTTCGATCTGGATGATGCCGATTTCGGCAGCAGCGGCAATGGATGCAATACTACGCTGCGGGATGCCATTCGCAGCGGCGGATTCGTCTACGTTCGTCTGACCACCGCCTATTCACGAAGTTCGGCCAGCTTTCCACTATCCAATGGCTCCTTCGATCAGACCGGAGACATTGATGGAGTAATAGCGCAACAAACGGGAGCGAGGTAGAAGGTTTGAATTGCAAGGATGGGGCGCAGGTGCAAACTCAGTAAAGAGAGGCATTATGAAGGCAAAGTGGATTATAGCTATACTGATCGTCGCATCGCTGCACTGCTCCCCGGGAGAACAGAGCCAGTCGGCGTCTGGAGAAAATAGCATTGAGATTACGCTGGAAGGCCCCTCAAACGCACCAGAGGCGAACAAGGCCATAAAAGTGGAATTCGAGGAAGGGACAGTACTGGATCTTCTGCTAAAGACCAGTAGCCAGGGCCTGTTGAAGTTCAAATATTCTGGCGTTGGAGAAAAGGCCTTTGTGGAGTCCTTGCAGGGAGTGGGTCCGGCCGGCGATGGAGAATCGGGCAAGTACTGGATCTATTCGATCAACGGAAAGCTGTCTAATCTGGGCGTTGGCTCACAGACGATTCGGGGCGGCGATCGATTGAAATGGTGTTATTTAAGTTTTGCTGAGCGCAACAATTGCGCAGATAAATAGGATGCGAAGCATCCGGGATCGCAGATCCCAACGACATATACAGGAGAGAAGAATGGAGTTAAGAAATAGAACCGTACAGGTATTAGTTATCCTGTCCATGATCGCTTTTGCGGTAGCGGGACGGCTTTTGCCGCATCCAGATAACTTTGCGCCGGTGGCGGCTCTTGGTCTAATGGCCGGTTATCTTTTTGCCAGCCGAAGTCTGGGCCTGGGCATTGTAATGATAGCGATGGCAGCCAGCGATTTGATAATGGGATTCGAGAGCCTGGAAATGCGCCTGGCAGTGTACGGAGGACTTATGGTTTCCGTATTCGCGGGTAGAATGCTTACGAATCGTTCCGACAAGCAGTTCGTGATCGGCCTTCCGCTAACCAGCGTTGCCGCATCGGTGGCGTTTTTTGTAATTTCAAACCTGGCGGTTTGGGCCTTCAGCGGAATGTACGATGCGACGGCAGCAGGTCTGGGCCTTTGCTATGTGAACGCAATTCCATTCTTCTGGAATACATTGGCTGGCGATCTGGTCTATTCGGGCATGCTACTGGGCGCCGTCCGGCTGGCACAGAATTACTACCAACGAGCTCAGCTGCAAAGCGCAAGCTGAGAATTTCAGAACAATGCAGACCGGGGAATACCCCGGTCTGGTTAGAGGCATCGGAACCCACCTCTGTCATTCGAATGGATTTCGCGGAGCGATTTTGGCGCGGAATCATTTCGCTCCATGGATCCGGTCATTCCCTAAAAAGCGATGGACGTGCTGAGAGGAATCTCGCCGCAATTGCATCGTCCCCATGAGCGACCCAGGCA
>JAGRNC010000036.1 GCA_020440935.1 Leptospiraceae bacterium
CCTGTGGGTGTGGTGCCCGAAAAGATGCATGCTCAGCTAATCCGTCCAGAAAGGTTTGGTGAGCCCGAAAAGGCCTTTCAGATCGAGCAGATCCCTGTGCCTCAGCCAGGTCCGCGAGAAGTGCTGGTGGGCGTAATGGCCGCCGGAGTCAACTACAACAACGTATGGGCGGCGCTCGGTTATCCTGTAAATGTTATTGGAGCGAGAAACAAGAAGGGCGAACCCGAAGAGTTTCACATCGGTGGCTCGGATGCTTCCGGTATCGTGTATGCGGTGGGCTCCGATGTTACAAATGTAAAAGTCGGCGACGAAGTGGTGGTTCACTGCGGAATGTGGGACCACGACGATCCATTTATCAAAGACGGGGGCGATCCCATGTTTGCTCCTTCCCAGATTATCTGGGGTTATGAGTCGAACTGGGGCTCATTCGCGCAATTCTGTAAAGTGCAGGATCATCAATGCCTGCCCAAGCCCCCGCACCTGAACTGGGAGCAGGCGGCGGCCTACATGCTGGTGGGCGCAACTGCCTATCGAATGCTGCATCACTGGAAGCCAAACGATGTAAAACCAGGCATGCCTGTGCTTATCTGGGGCGGAGCTGGCGGTCTGGGCGCTATGGCCATCCAGATCGTGAAAGCGGCCGGCGGCATTGCCGTGGCCATCGTCAGCGAAAACGACAAGTTCGATTTTTGCAAGAAGCTCGGCGCAGATGGTGTGATCAATCGTAAGGACTTTGATCACTGGGGCGCTCTAACTTCCGAAATCAATGATCCAAAACACTTCGTGGAATGGACCAAGAAGGCCAGAGAGTTTGGTAAGGCCATCTGGGAAATTACAGGAAAGAAGAATCCAGGAATCGTATTTGAGCATCCAGGCGAATCGACTCTGCCCACTTCCGCATTCGTTTGCGAAACCGGAGGTATGATTGTAATTTGCGCTGGAACCACCGGCTTTAACGCCACCGTCGATTTACGCTACCTGTGGATGCGCCAGAAACGACTGCAAGGATCGCACTTTGCCAATGATGACAATGCGAAAGGTCTGAACGATCTGGTGATTGCCAAAAAAGTGGATCCGGTACTTTCCAGAACTTTCAAATTCGAAGAAACGGGCGCATGCCATCAGCTCATGAAGAACAACCAGCATCCACCCGGAAACATGTCCATTCTTGTGGGGGCGGAAAAGGAAGGACTTGGAGCGAAGTGATCCCTGGTGCGGCATTTCCTCCGACTACTCGGGTATTCGCTTAAATATCGCACCCCCTTTCTGACGGGGGTGCTCGTATCCTTTTTTGTTGCCGTTCTGAACGGCGTCAGTCTTACAACATTCTATCCGCTGTTCGATGCACTGGGCGATCGGGGCGGCGGCGAACCATTCGTTATCCAGTTCTCAGAAAGCGAGAGAAAACTGCTTACCAAAGCAGTAGCCTATAGCGCTTTGCATTACATCGAGGCGCCGGAGCAGGCCAGGCTTCTTTCCGGGCAAGTAAAGCTACCCGACGTTCCGGACGCGCCGGAGAAGATCCGTAAGGATCTGGCAGAAAGACTGCTGCATTACACTCGATACGACAAAGATTACGGCCTCAACAATACACAACAGCTAAACCTCCGGACCATGGTTCGCTGGAAATTAAAGATCAACGAAGCGGCATTTGATCCGCTGAAGGTGATTTATACTGCTTTGATCGTAGTCTTTCCGCTCTATCTATTGAAGCTAATCTTTCATTTGATTTCGGTGCAGCTGATTGCAAAGACTGGCTACAAGGCAGTGCGCGATCTTCGGTCCGATCTATACGAAGCCGCCCAGAACCTACCGCTGAACTACTTCTATAGAGAGAAGACGGGACTTCTCATGAGTCGCATGATAAATGACGTCGAGATCGTGGCGGCCGTGATCTCTTCCAATATGCGCGATTCGATTACGAATTTCTTCTATTTGATTACGCACTTGTTCCTACTTGCCTATTTGAATCTTGAATTGCTCATTGTATCGGCCGTAACTTTGCCATTAATCCTTGCCCCGGTGGCTCTGTTTACGCGGAAGATCTCCCGGTCCACGCGAAAAAGCCAGGAGCTGCTGGCCGATTTGAATGCAAATTTACAGGAAGATATCCAGGGCGTGCGAGTCATTCGCTCCTTCGTAATGGAAGACCAGCAGGCTGAACGGTTCGAACGCGTGAATCAGCGTTTGAGCTGGCGAAGCTTTAAAGAGCAGTTCTATCTGAAAATGGGCCCAAACCTGGTGGAACTTAGCTCGGCGCTAATGATGCTTGCCATTATCGCGCTGGGCGCTGCCTATCTGGATGGAACCAACTTCACCATCGGCGAATTCATAACGTTTTTGATGGCCTTGATGTTTATCATTCGGCCAATTATTCAGCTTGCTTCGATGGTGGGCAAAGTGGCCCAGGCGTCCGCGGCAGCCGATCGAATCTTCAGTATTGCCGATCGAAGACCGGACATTACCGACCCGGAAAGCCCGGTGACGGTGCCAGAAGTACAAAAGGGCATTACCTTTGAGAATATCCAGTTCACCTACCCGGAGTCCGATGCGCAGGTCATTAAAGGTATCGATCTGGATATCCCGGCCGGTACCACAGTAGCCCTGGTGGGCGAAAGCGGCGGCGGTAAATCGACTCTAATGGATCTCCTGGCGCGATTCTTTGATCCGGACCAGGGAAGAATTCTCGTGGATGGAGTGGACATCCGAAATTTCGCTTTATCGGATTACCGAAGCCACATCGGCATCGTGCAGCAAGATACATTCCTTTTTCATGGAAGCATTCGTGAAAACATTGCGTATGGCAGTCCCGAACATGATCAATCCGAGGTAGAAAAGGCGGCGCGTCTTGCGCATGCTCATGATTTCATCACGGAGATGCCGGAGGGCTACGACACAATGGTGGGCGAACGGGGAGTGACCCTTTCCGGCGGCCAGCGGCAGCGAATCTCCATTGCCCGGGCATTATTGCACGACCCCGAGATCATGATTCTGGACGAAGCCACTTCAGCACTAGATACAGAAAGCGAGCGGCTGGTACAGGATGCACTGGAACGACTTTTCAAGAATCGGACCACTTTTGTGATTGCGCACCGGCTTTCGACCATAGAAAAGGCAGATATCATTGTGGTTATCTCCCATGGCACCATTGAAGACATGGGGCGCCATGAAGATCTAATGGAACGATCCGGCCTTTACGCCAGATTGCAGCAAATCAGCCGAGAAGCGACGGAGCCCGAGTCTCCAGCAGATCCGGACAAAGGGAATTCATGAAGAATCTACTGATTGTCGACGACAACGACAAATATGCGCGTATTCTAGGGGAGTATTTTGAGAAACTGGGTTACTCCATCGAACGCGCCCTGGATGGCAAGACCGGCTACGAAGCTGTGACTGGTCGGGGTATGGACCATTTTCAGGTTATCGTGACTGATATAACCATGGAAACCCAGATGGCCGGAATGACCATGCTCAAGCGGTTGTACAAAGATGGGTACCGCGGAATTGTTGTAGTTGCAAGCACCGGATTTGATGTTCCCCTGGCCCGCCCCATTACTAGAATGTTTTTTAGCGGTATAGGAATCGATTACCTGGTACCCAAGACCACGGTACTTTCCGGAAAGCTGGAATTCTTTCCCATGGCCTTATTCTCCCGCCCATTGCTCGATTTTCGAGAAATCGAATCGAATACCAAAATGGCTTGAAAAAATCTTTCCGTTAAACCAAATCGGGGTTGGCTCGTCTAAATTTACGTTGTCTATGAATATGATGCCCGGTTCTCGTTACAGCATTGCATTGACCGCTCTGATACTGGGCAGTTGCGCTTCCGGTATTCCCGTAAAGTTCCCTCAATACCCATCGGGAAATCAAGGCGCGCAGCTTCAACGCGTTCTGGACGGAAAGCGAAAGATTGCGGTGGTAGCCCGGGATCTACCGGCGGGCTACAGTACAGATCTTACTCGGCTCGGGCTGGCCTCTGAATGGCAGGATACCATGCGTAGCTCCATTCAAAGCGCCATGCAAACTCGTGGCTTTTACAGTATCGTGGATCTGGACAGCCGCTCCACTCGCTACCAGGAATTGGCCCATGCTCAGAGCGGGATGACTAGAAATCAGCTGGCAATCGGTAAAGAACTGGCGGTGGAGAGCATATTGTTCGTTCGGATGACGGCTCTACCCCGGGTAGAGTGCAAAGTAGAAGAGATCACCGATCTTTCTACTGCCGCTTTGCAGCTTGCCATGGCTGCAGCCAATAAGGGACAGACCAACGGCGAAGCGCAATATAAGAAGCCTACCGGTGTTACCTATCTTACCGTGTTCGTGGAAGCCACGCTTGTTAATGTAGAAACCGGCCGTTCTATCAGTTATTCCAATACCAAACCCCATCGTCTGGAAAATGACGTGGGCAATCTACAATGCCCTTCGCAGCTCAAGGCATTCGATGAAGCCCTGGAGCAAATCGGAACAGATATTGCGTCCAATCTTTCGCCAGAAGTGGTCACTTTCTATATCCCACTGGCAGACGATGTGGACGGGCTGCGGGGCGGAGATCCGGATCGTGTGGCCGCATTCCTGGAAGAAGGAATCAAATGGGCCGAAGAAGGCAACTTCGACGAAGCGGCCCGCCAATGGGAAAGGGCCCTGGACGAATCCGGAGGAACCTCTACTTCGGCCATGTGGAATCTGGGCGCCTACTACTGGTATTCGGGCGACATGGACCAGGCTCAACAATACTTCGAGCAGGCCATGCGCACCGCCGAACCTGGCTGGATGGACGATAAACGTTATGTCTGGACTCTATTCCAGAAAGAGAAGGACCGAGTCGCCAAAGAAGGCTACTGAGCCGAAAATCCCCTTAAGCTCGGAATCGTACATGATTGGAGGCTTGGTGCGAAATCCGCATCCTGAAGGAGTGCGTCTTTATGTTTGATGCAGTTTTAACGGAAAACGGTGCCGGCCCTCAGACTCTTTCCGAATATAAAATAACATGGGCAGATGTGGATCTCAATGGTCATGTCCGCAGTACCGCCTACATGAACTACGTGACCAACGCGCGGGTTGAGTACTTCGGCGCTCGGGGAGCGCCCATTGATGGTCTGATCGCTTCGGGTCTTGGTCCGGTGATGCTTCGCGAATTCGTAGAATACAAGCGTGAAGCGCGGCTGGGTGATCTGATTCGAATCAGAATGAAGCTGAAAGGGCTCTCGGAAACAGGGGAGCGATGGGTTATCCAGCACGAAGTGGTTTTGCCGGATGAAAAAACGGCAGTCATTGTGGATGTGGAAGGTGCCTGGCTTGATATCCAGCAAAGAAAGATGGTAGTTCCTCCGCCCCATGTGAAGGATGTGTTTTTGTCATTGGAGCGGGCGAAGGACTATGCAGAGATCTCCGCACGAAGACCCGCCCTGGAAATCAGGAAATAGAGTCTCGCAGGCCAGTCCAGGCTTTCCAAACGATCGTCCCCGGATCAACCCGGGCGACGGAGCAAACCCGCCTGGCCGACCGTTGCCGCGCCCCTGGCCAGAGTGCGCTTTTCGAATTGCAGCAACCACTGTTTTCGCCATACTCCCCCGCCGTAACCACTCAGGCCGCCATTACTGCCGATGACCCGATGGCACGGGACGACGATTGTCACGCGATTGAGTCGATTGGCGGTACCGGTAGCGCGAACGGCGCCGGGACTCCCCAGCGCCCGGGCCTGGTCGGCATAGGACGCAGTAGTGCCGTAGGGAATTTCCTGCAGTGCCCGCCATGCGCGCCGTTGGAAATCGGTGCCCGGAACGGCAATCGGAAGGTCAAAATTGCGGCGATCTCCATCAAAGTACTGTGCCAGCTGATCGGCGAGGGCGGCCAGATGCGGATGCTCTCCGTACAGCATCACGGCCTTCAGACGACGGCACATGTCCTTTAGTTCAGATTCGAGCAGTCGTTGATCCATAAACTGCAAATAGCAGATGCCCTCATCCACCGCGCAGGCCAGCAAGGGGCCGATCGGGCTTTCCAGGCGCCGCGCAGTGATCATTCGCAGCGGTTCTTTCTGCGACGGGGCAAACCCGAATGCGTTGCGAAACGATGCGCCGAATCCGCTAAGCGATTCATAGCCGGACGCAAGAGCCGCGACCGTTACGTTTTCTCCCTGCTGCAGCCGTTGAAAGGCAGCATTCATGCGGAGCATTCGCTGCCAGGCTTGAAAGGTCATATTGTAGCGCCGCTTAAACCAGCGCCGTACCGTGGCCGGAACGAATCCGAGCGAGCGAATTTTCTGATCGGTCAGGCGTTCGAGCGGTTCCGCTCCAAGTCGCTCTGACAGCACGCGAAAGAACTCGGGCACATCCTCGACGGGAAGCTCGGTGGGACGACAGATCTTGCAGGGACGAAATCCGGCCGCAGCCGCGGTGTCGCTGTCAGGATAGAACTCGACATTCTCGCGTTTGGCCTTGCGGGCCCGGCAGGTCGGCCGGCAAAAGATTCCGGTCGTCCGAACCGCAACGACGAATAGTCCTTCAAACGAAGGATCCTGCTCCAGCAAGGCCCGATAGTAGCGATTGGCATTCTGCGTCATTCGGTTCATTGCAGTAATCCGCTGAATGAATTCGTTTCCCGCATGCGAACGGCGAGATCCCTGGCCTGTTTAACCATCCAGGTCTGCATGTCGCCGCCCATGCTGACGCGCCTGACTCCCAGAGTGGCTAACTCCGGAAGATCCGGTACCCCCGGACCGACTAGCACATTGAGCGGCAACCCCACTGATACTAACGTACGAATATCCTCCGGGGTCTGGACCCGCGGCACAAACAGACCGTCCGCGCCGGCATCGCGATACAAATACGCACGGGATAGCGCTTCCTCTCTGGGATCCGGTCGACCCATCAAGTAACTGTCGGCGCGCGCATTGATGAACAATGGCTCTTCGCGTTCTGCCAGAAAGGTACGGATGCCTCGAATTAGACCGACCATTCGCTCCGCGGACATGAGCGTCCGCTTCCCGGCGAACGGGAGGGAATCCTCGATATTGATGCCTACGGCTCCGACGTCCAGCAGCTGCTCGAGGTTTTCGCAGACCTCAGCCGGGGTGTCACCGTAGCCGGCTTCCATGTCCACCGAGAACGGTACGGATACCGTCTTTCCTATCGCGGCACAAACCCGCACCATCTCGGCAAATGAGATTTGCTGTCCGTCCGCGGAACCGAGCGATCTGGCAATCGCCGAACTGGACGTGGCCACGGCCGCAAAGCCGGCCTCCTCGAAAAGGCGGGCGCTGGTGGCATCCCAGGCGTTGCCCAATAGAAACGGCTGGCTCCCTTGATGCAGGGCCAGGAATTTTTGGTATTTTGCGATGCGATCTGACATGCAAGGAAGCATACCCGCTTTCGCAAGTAGCCGCAACCGAAAACTGAACAGGTATTTTCCGGATCCTTGCCTGCGAACGCGATCTTCCGGGCCGTCTGTAACTCGACCCGATAACCCGATCCCGGTTCGGGCAAAATCAGAACGGTCATCGACGCCAGGTTGATTTTAGGCGGCCCGTAAAGATCTTCAGATTCGTTCGCAGTGAGGCCCGTTCTATTTTCAGGGCGCTTTGACGATTTCGCAGGTTTGCAGCGGATGACAAACTTCCTGTATGAAGTTCTTTCTATTAGTGTCGATCTGACTGTCGGAGAAGCTTGCAAACCGCCCGTCGGGCAAAGCCATGCAATACAGATTCTTTCGAGGGTTCTGATAATACAGCGTGCCATAGAGCACCGGACTTTTCTTATCCTGGAAACGGACAATAAAAGTGATTCCATAATGATCGATCAATTCCTGCTCGGAGTGAGCCGCCTTGACTTCACTCTGCTTCAGGCCGCGAACCTCGTTGCATTGTTTGGGAATGCTGTCGTATATTTCTACAACGCCCATGGTCTCATCAGGAACGGAGTAGCCTGGCTGGCTTGCCGATTTGCAAAGGGGAAAAATGGAAAACTGCGTCGCAATGAGCACAAGAGTTGTAATCCGAATCATTGATACTTATTGCCGGCCATGCTCTACGAGAAAAGCAAAAAATAGAAAATGCCTGTTCGCTCAGATGTCGCAGTCATTTGTTAGATTGAACCGTGTCCGCCAATACCGGACAGAGGAAATTCGCCCATGAGCACAACAATCCAGGAAATCGAAGATGCAAGCCTCGCTCCGTATGCGGTGCGCCACGGAGAGAATGCCGGCCGAATTTACGATGAGCCGGAGCATCCGTTTCGCCCCGCATTGCAGCGAGACCGGGATCGGGTGCTTCATTCCAAAGCCTTCCGTCGTCTGGGGTACAAGACTCAAGTTTTTGTGAACTCAGAAGGAGACAATTACCGCACCAGGCTGACTCATAGCCTGGAAGTGGCGCAGATTTCGCGCACTGTTTCGCGCTCCCTGGCCCTGAATTCCGATTATGCAGAGACACTGTCGCTGGCCCATGATCTTGGCCATACTCCGTTTGGCCATGCCGGACAGGATGCGCTCCACCGATTGATGCGCTCTTACGGAGGATTTGAGCATAACTGCCAGAGCCTGCGAATTGTTAGCGTTCTGGAATCTCGCTATCCGTCCTGGCCAGGACTGAATCTGACCCGTATTTCCCTGGCCGGAATGATGAAGCATGGAAAAGTGTACGATTGCGACGGGCACCTGGAATCGGTGGTGGCTCTCCGATCCGGGGTATCCCTGGAAGCCCGGCTCGTGGATCTCTGTGACCGAATTGCCTATTTGCATCATGATCTGGAGGACGGCCTCGATAGTGGGTACCTGACGCTGGAAGATCTGCGCCACCAGGAATTCTGGCAGAACGCCTATGCTCTGTGCGTCGACTTACACGGCTCCGATTTCGCTAATTCCAGAATTCCCCTACAGATCCGCACTGTGGTCCGGGCGCTATTGGACGAATGCCTGAATGATCTAATGAAGCATTCCTCCGAATCGATAGCGCAATCCGGCCTGGGCGACCTTTCGGACGTATTTTCGCTGCAGCCCGCCGATCTGCCCATCGGGAATAGTCCACACATTCAAGAGCGACTAAAGGCAATGCATTCCTTTCTCAAGCAGAATCTATACCAGGATGCAGGAGTTAAGCGTATGTCCTACCGCGGCGAACGTATGATCGAATCGCTCTTTAACATCTACATGGATCGTCCGGATTTAATGCCGCCGCATATTCGACAGCGAGTAGAGGACGTAGGATTGCAAAGGGTAATCTCCGATTATATTTCAGGAATGACGGATCGTTTCGCAGAAAAGGAATTTCTGTACCTGAATGCAGGGGGATAAAAGTACTAATCCAATTGCTCAGTAATTCCGACCCTTCAAACAGAGGGAGAAGGATTATGGCATTGCTCGATCGCACCAGAGAAGAAATTAAGGCAGAGATCTATGAGATCGAAGTCATCCGGGCAGGTATTCGAGATGTTTTCGATGCCATGACCACCAGTCGTATCATCGACGAGTGGGGCGCCGGACCTTCCCGATTTCAGGCCCGCCCGGGAGGAAAGTACTTCTTCTGGGACGGAGAAATGCATGGAATGATCTGCGAAGTGCAGGCCCCGGTTCGTATCATGTACACTTTGCGCGAAAGCTGGTGGGATCCGGACTGGAAAGACTCCATGGTAACCTGGAATTTGCGCGAACTGGATCGCGGAACCGAACTCGTTCTCAGTCATTCCGGGCTTCCCGGTCGCAAAGTTCGGGAGGCTCACCGAGAAGGATGGGGCGAGTACTTCCTGGGTCCCCTCAAAGCCTATTTAGAATACCACAGCTAACTTACTGGCCACTTTCGGGCCCGTTCAATGGCGGGCTTAATGCCGGCGCGCTATAGCCCGACTTATGCTCTTGCTGCCCGGTTGTATCGGGCTCAGTCCCTGTTGACAGTATCCCTGCCTCTCAATTTCTTGCGGCATGGCCCGAAAGATTGCAGTTTTACCTGGTGACGGCATTGGTCCCGAAGTGATGGCCTCCGCCATCCAGGTACTGGAAAAAGCACTCAAAGAAAAATGGTCGGATTTTCAGTTTGCGGAAGCCCCAGTAGGTGGCGCGGCCATTGATCTAACGGGATCGCCCCTTCCCGATGAAACCCTCAAGCTTTGCGAGGCTTCGGATGCAATTTTGTTTGGTTCTGTGGGCGGGCCAAAATGGGAAAACCTGCCTCCCGAAAAGCAGCCCGAACGCGGAGCGTTACTACCATTAAGAAAGCATTTCTCCCTCTTCGCCAATTTACGGCCCGTTCGTCTGTTTCCCGAGCTCTCTAACTCATCGCCATTAAAGCAAGAAAGGATTGGCGATGGCGTAGATATGCTGATTGTTCGCGAGCTCACAGGCGATGTGTACTTTGGTCAGCCAAAAGGGCGCGAAGGCACTGGCGAACAAGAAAAAGCATTTGATACGATGGTGTACCATCGATTTGAAATTGAGCGAATCGCAAAAGTTGCTTTCGACTCTGCGGCTCAACGTAAAGGAAAGGTCACCAGCATCGACAAGGCCAATGTGCTGAGCAGCATGGTTCTGTGGAGGGACGTAGTTACCGAATTTGCGGAGAATTATAACAAAGCCAGCGATCGGAAGATTGAGCTAAACCACATGTATGTGGACAATGGCGCCATGCAGTTAATTCTCAAGCCTACCAGTTTCGACGTGCTTCTATGCGGCAACATGTTTGGCGATATTTTGAGCGATGAAGCCTCTGTCCTTGGCGGCAGCCTCGGAATGCTTGCATCCGCTTCCCTGAGCACCGAAAAAGGCTTTGGTCTATATGAGCCCAGCGGCGGAACAGCGCCGGATATTGCTGGCAAAGGCATTGCCAATCCAATCGCACAGATTCTATCCGCATCTTTGATGCTTCGGTATAGCTTTGAAGAAATTGAAGCGGCCGATCGAATCGACACAGCCGTGCGCAAAGCAATCGAAGGCGGAGCTCGGACCGGAGATCTCGTCGCACCTGGCGAAAAGCCATTGAATACAGCCGACATGACCGCGGCCATTATGGATCATTTATAAGGTATTATGGCCACACCCAGGATCCTGATTTGCGACGATAAGAATTTCGAAGCTCTGGAATACCGACAGATTCTAGAGGCACGAAAAATGAAAGTCGTCCACATTTGCGCCAATGGCCAGGAATTGCTGGAATGGCTACGCGCAAATCCCAAAAGTGTGGATCTGCTACTTCTGGATATTGTTATGCCTGTCGTGGACGGATATGCCGCATTTCATGAGCTCAAGCAGCTAGACCCCGAACTAAAAGTCATTTTTATCTCAGTTGAAAATAGCGCTCCTCTAATTAAGACTGTACTGTCCATGGGCGCCCTGGACTTTATTACTCGCCCAATCAAAAGAGATGCCCTGGTAGAACGCGTTGTTAAAGCGCTGAATCGCTGATTTACTTTGACATCCGTCGAATTCCTGGCTATTTTATAGGCCAACGGAGAAACCATGTCCCCGCAAAATCAAAATGCAACACTGGAAGAAGCTCAATCCGGGCTCACACAGTCGGATTCCACAGAAAGTTCTGAGCAGTCAAATGGCCTGCCCGCCGAAACCAGGGCTCCCCTGGCTCCGATAGTAGAAACTACCACATTTGCCTCAGATTATGATGGCTCTCAACCTTTTGGCTCTAATGTGCTGGAATTGGATCGGAATCGTCTGGTCCCGTTGCTGCAAAGAGTGGAAAAGCCCGGACGTTACACCGGCGGGGAATTTGGAGTGCCGGATAAGAATCCGCATACAGCCCGGGCAAGAGTGGTCTTTTCCTATCCCGATACCTATGAGCTGGGAATGTCCAACGAAGGGCTGAAGATTCTGTACGATTGTGTACAGCGCCGCGAAGACCTCTACGCCGATCGCACTTTTCTTCCCTGGCCTGACTTTCGCGGGCATATGAAAGAGGCAGGCATCGAATTGTACAGCCTGGATAAACCTTTGCTGGTAAAATCCTTCGATGTGTGGGCCTTCAATACAGCCCACGAGTTGCACTATACGAATCTACTGTACGCACTGGATCTGGCGGGCATTCCGCTACGACGGACCGATCGAGGAGCTCAGGATCCCATCATTATTACGGGCGGCACCGCCGTTTCCAATCCGCTGCCGCTTTTCGACTTTCTGGATGGCATCTTCGTGGGCGACGGCGAAGAGGGAATTATCGATATCATGGATACTGTGGCCCGCGCCAAGGAAGAAGGGCTGAGTCGCAAGGAATTACTGGAGCAGCTGGCCCAGGTCGAAGGCTTAATTGTGCCCGACCGCTATACTGCCACTTTGCATGAGGACGGATCCATGCATTACAGCGGTCCCTCGGTGGCCAAACGTACCTACAGGGCCAAAGAGTTTGCTGCCCTGGAAAATGTAATTGTACCAAGCATAGGAATTACCCAGGATCGAGTGGTGGTGGAAGTAAATCGTGGCTGCGGCCAGGGTTGCCGCTTCTGTCATGCCGGATTCTGGAAACGACCGGTGCGAAATGCCGAAGTCAGCAACCTGGTAA
>JAGRNC010000369.1 GCA_020440935.1 Leptospiraceae bacterium
GCATCGGACTCTTGCATTAAGCACCAGTACCACTTCTTTTCTCAATTGCATGGCCCTTCTATACCTTCTGCGCAAGAAGATCCATCGGATCCCCTGGAATGAGTTGGGCTCGCGCATCAAGGCGCTCATGCCTCTCTGGCTCAGCCTGGCGGCTACTGTCTGTGTCATGCTTTTACTTCTGGCGCACATGGATTTCTGGAATTTGACCGATCCATCAGCGATCGAGGCCAGTCTTCGCGGCCGTTCCATGTGGATGATAGTCATCGGAAGCATCGGGGCCGGAAGTGTCGTCTACCTGGCCCTGGCATTGCTGCTGCGGAACCGAGAAATCGCCGTAATTCGCTCTCTTTTTCGTTGATCTTTTTTATGACATGATGTAATTTCGACGTATGCAAACCACACAGAGCCCCGCCATCCCCGAAATGGCCAATGGCAATCGCCGGACGATTCCGAATTACAATCCGGCCACTATGGAAGTGATTGATCATGTGCCCGTATTCACCGCCGCAGAGGTGGATGCGCTGGTAAAACGCGCAAGAAAGGCCTCAAAAGATTGGGCTGCGCTAAGTCTCAAAGAACGGTCCAGATATCTTAAGAGATTACAGAAGGTTATTGTTAAGCGAAAAGATGAAATCGTTCATACAATTTGTGAGGAAACCGGAAAGACCGAGATGGACGGTATTCTGGAAGTGTTCACCGTCTGCGAACACCTCAACTTTACGGCAAAGAAGGGGCCGTCGGTTCTAAAACCTCAAAAGCGCTCTACCGGCGTTTTTCTGAACAAGGCAGCTTACACAAACTTTCAACCCCTGGGAGTGGTGGGAGTCATCTCTCCCTGGAACTATCCATTTATTCTAACAGCTGGGCCTGTTGTGCAGGCTTTAATGGCGGGCAATACGGTGGTAGTTAAGCCCTCCGAGGTCACTCCCGCCACTACATTGAAATTACGCGAACTCGCTACCGAAGCCGGCATCCCGGAAGATGTGCTTCTGGTGGCCACGGGCGATGGCCCCACCGGCGGCGCCATCGTGGAGCATCCAGATACTGATTTGATCTGCTTTACTGGATCCACCGCCACCGGCAGAAAGATCGGCGAAATCTGCGGACGAATGCTGAAGCCTGCTATCCTGGAACTGGGCGGCAAGGATCCAATGGTGGTCTTTGCCGATGCAAACCTGGAGCGCGCGGCCAATGCTGCCATCTGGGGCGGATACTCCAATTCGGGCCAGACCTGCATCAGCGTGGAACGCGTTCTGGTAGAAGACAAAATCCACGACAAATTTGTACAAATCGTTGCGGATCGATTAAAGGAAATGAAGCAGGGGATGCGTCACGAACATCCTAGCCTGGGTTCCATGACTTTTGAGAAACAGGTGCACATTGTTACCGAGCATCTAGAAGAAGCCAGACAAAAGGGCGCCAATCATATCATGGAAGGTGGCCGTCACGGAGACTTCCAGGGTTTGTTCATGAAGCCCGCCATCGTAACAGAAGTGACTTCCGAAATGAAAATCTGGAAGGAAGAAACCTTTGGTCCAGTTATTGCGGTGCAGAGATTTCAATCCGAAGACGAGGCGATCAATCTGGCGAATGGAACCACGTACGGATTGAATGCTTCGGTGTGGACCAAGAACAAGAAAAAAGCCAAACGCGTGGCCAGGTCCATCCATAGCGGTGCCATCTGCATCAATGATGTGGAAGCAAATTACATCATGTCGCATCTTCCTTTCGGAGGAGTAAAAGAAAGCGGAATCGGTCGAGTCCATGGTCTGGAAGGGCTGCGAAGCTTCACCAACATGCAGGCTGTGTTGCGCGATCGCTTTGGAATGAAAAAAGAACTCTGGTGGTTCCCTTACAGCGAAAGTCGTCTGAAACTCTTTCGCAGGGTAATCAATATTCTTTTTGGTTAGGCGATGCAGGGATTGTAGCGGCCCCTTCTGGGTCGCTGCCATTCCTCTAACGACGTAACGGCGCGGGGATGGAACTAAAACGGCTGCGATTACTTCTTTCCATTCTGTGTCTCCTCCCAATGTCAGGACCCGTTTGGGCGGATCCTGCTTCTCAGATGCCAGATTTTCCGTCGGCGGGACCGAGTTCAACGAACGGGAAGCCTGTTTTGCGCAGTTGCTGGGCGGGCATTGTCGCTGCAATGAACCTTGCTCGGCCCGGCTACAGCCTGATCAGTCAGATTTTCCAACCGGAATTTTTGGATGTCGTGGCAGTGGATCCCGCATTGGTCATTCGATCGGGTCCGGGTATTCAGCACAGCATATCAGAAAAACTCCCGGTGGGTCATCCGGTGCAGATTTTCGATCAAAGCGATTCCGAGGACACGATTCTCGGAGAAACGGATCATTGGTGCCATATCCGCTACCGAATGGGACAGCCAGCTACAATGCGAACAGGCTGGGCATTTTGTCGATTTATTCAGTCTTCATACGCGCAGATGGCGCGCTGGGCTATTCTGAATGGCAGGGCCGTGCTCCAGGACAGCGAAGAATATATTGAATCCCGAGGTTTATCGGATTGTAGTCCGGTTACACTGGAGAGCATTCGGAACTTTCGATCAGGTTGCATTGACAGGCCATGTTACCCATGCAACGGAATGCGTCTATTGGCAGATGGAAGAGTTTCTTTCTCGGCTACCGATGTGACGGCTCGATGTTTCGAAAATATTGGTGGCCATTGGTTTCATCATAAAGATCGCATCTTCATCGTTTATCCCGCATCTCTCATGCCCGACGTCGCCGATGCATGCATGAGCCCCGAAGAAAGCAAGCGTTTCGCTCAGTACACCCTTTCCAACAATCGAGAGAAGTACGGAAAAACAGAATTTGCTGTGATGATTATGGAAATGATCGAAATGCGCGATGGAAAACCTATGCATATCGTCCGCGGTGTAGACTGGACTCGGAAAAAAGGCAAGCAGGACCGCGGCCAGATTTATGACCGAACGAATGAGCCGCGCTGTTTTTACCCCTATAGCAAAATCCTCGAACAACTCCCGAAAACGGAAGAAATACCGGGAATTCCCGATCTACCTCTGCCGTCCTGGCGAAATCCAAAATCGTGGGCCCGGGAGTGATTCATTGAAGATAGCCGATTTTCTTTCCCTTCGCTGGACCGCTCCCGGTCAGCCATTGATCGAACCTCCATCGCGTTCTCCTGTTGTCGCGGATCCTTCCTTTCTATTGCCCTCGGAAACCCCGGACCAGCAATTTCATTTGTTTGCGCATACAATCTGGGGAATTCATAGATTCGAATCTTCGGATGGCAATACCTGGACCCACTGCGGCCTTGTTGTTCGATTCGGGATGCGCCCCTATATCCGACGTTTTGGCGAGCTCTACTATCTTTACTACGAACGCTATCCTCCTTTCCTGATGCCGCTATCATGGCTGCCTGTCCCCTGGCGATCACGCATCGAAGTGCGCACCAGTAAGGACTTGAGGCATTGGTCTGC
>JAGRNC010000370.1 GCA_020440935.1 Leptospiraceae bacterium
CTGGAACGATTGCTGGGCGAGGTAAACGGCTCGACCGCCACCCTGGCGCAAGAAGTACGCACGGCGCGAAGCGCGGGACAGAAGGTAACCGGCGCTGTATCCGATCTAAACAACACACTGGGAAGTATTGAATCCACTTTTGCCCGCGTATCGGAAGTGAATCAGATCATGGCCGAGATTGCGGATCGTACCAATTTGCTGGCATTAAATGCGGCCATCGAGGCGGCCAGGGCTGGCGAACATGGTCGTGGTTTTGCCATCGTCGCGCAGGAAGTAGGCAAACTCGCAGAGAATAATGCACAGAATGCCAAAAGCATTGCAGAGATTATTGCAGAAAGCTCGCGCATGATTCAGGAAGGCGCTCAGATTGCCGACGAAGCGCAGCAGCGCGTGGGCGACCAGGAAAGAAGTATTCAAAGAGTGGATGAATTCTTTGGCAGCCTTTCTTCGCGGATAGAAGCGCAGCAGGCGATCAATCGAAAGCTGGTAACTGCTCTAAATGAACTTACCGATCTTTCGAAAGAGATCGAGCAACTTTCAAAAGAGCAAAGCATCGGAACGGAAGGCGTAACAAAGACCATTGCAGAAATGGAAAGCGGCGTCACCGGCCTCGTGCGGCAATCCACGGAGATTGCAGATAGCCTGGGTAGAATTAAGAAAATGGCGCAGCAATTACAAGAGCACTCTTCGGATCCCGATGTGCGCCAGGCGGCAAACCACGGCCAGATCGAAGAACGCTAAACATTAAAAGATATTCAGATCAATGTTGATGCCAAAGTGATTCAGGATTCCGGCGATCAATACCCGCAGAAAAGGGAGATTGCCAATAGTAAGCCCTGTGGACACGAGCATCACCAACCACAGTAGGTGTAGCACCCGATTTTTATAGAGACTTCGAAAAAGTCCGCCTACCGTTTCGGTATCATCGGCGATCCGTTCAAAATCTTCCACCCTGGGTCTTCTTAGCCAGTTTTCGGTCAAAGCCGGAAACATCCATAATCGGGAGCCCGGAATGAAGGGCGATATTGGCGCCATGATAGCCGTCACGATAATAGACAATGGATGACCCAGAGCAAGGATCGCTCCGATGGCTGAAAACAGGCTTCGGCCCAGAATCCAGGCCAGCAATGCATCGCGGGCTGCATCTTCTCCGCCCACCACCAGGTAGGCGCCCAGTGCGATCAGTACAATAGAAGCAACGGCCCAGGTCAAAATGGTGCGAATGGGCTTTCCCTTGGGCACTTCTGAAAGGCTGGATAGCGAAACTTCCCGGCCCTCCTCCAGCGCCTTTACAATACCCGGTAAATGACCGGCGCCCACTACGGCAAGGATACGTTTTCGTGCGCTCTTTACCGACTTCTTTGCTGGGGCGCTTTTGGCTGTTTTCTTTTTGGCCTTCGCCGACGTGCTGTTGGGCTCAGCGCTGGCCACCAGCTCAAGCTCGGGATGATCCGTACTGGCTCTTCGAATGCTCTCTGCAAGATAATGATCCCGCTCGTCGATGATAACTTCTTTGATGGACTCGTATCGCGATGGAAGATTCTTAAACAGATCCGCAAATGCATCTTCTTGCTTCAGCTTTTCGATTTCTTCCGGATCCACCTCTTCGCGGACCAATAGCGACGACAACAAGTAGCTTCCCAACCACATCCGACGAAAGAATCCCACACGCGACCAGGCTCTCGAAAGGGTGGCGCGAATTTCGCGGTCAGCAAGCACCACACGGCTTCCATCTTTTTTTGCCTGTGCCAGGGCCTCCTTCATCTCTGCGCCAGGCTCCACGCCCGATTGCTCGCCAATCTTCTTTTGGAAAGCGGATAGTATCAGGTTGGCGGCCAACAGAGCCAGCTTCTTCTGACGGATTACTTTGCCCAGATCCAGCTTCTTCCAGCGTTCGGGGTCGCTAATGGCTTCGTGACGCGGTCGGCATAGCTCCACGCAAACCGTATCTGGCTTGAACTCGCGAAAAGCATGCTGCACATCCTCGACGGAAGCTTTTGAAACATGAGCGGTGCCCAGCACCATGATATCCGCTTCTCTGGTTTTATAGCGAAAAAGCGGTCCTTCGATTTTGCTTCGAGCGTCGGTATTTCGGAAGGCGGATTTTTGTGGCATACAATTAGAAAGACTTGAATAAGAAAAGGGTTGCTGGAACACTTTCCGAAGCACGACAATTGCAAGCTACCGATTTTTGGAGACGGACTCTGGAAGACTTCAAAGGAAAAATGATTCATCTGGGCGTGGCTGAATGGAAAGCCGGGCGAAGTCCCGATGCGATTCGCACCACACTCGGATCCTGCGTCGGAATCGTTCTGTATTCAGCGAAAAAGAAAGTGGGAGGAGTATCCCATATTCTACTGGCAGATCCGCCGGCCGGACGGATTGTTCAGCGCGGAAAATATGCGCGCACCGCTATCGATATGCTGCTTGCCGATCTTCAAAAGCTGGGCGTCGAACCGGGGGACCTATCGGCCCGGATCTTTGGCGGCGCTTCAATGTTTGATGCAATGAACTCCTCTTTTTTTCATCACATCGGCGAAGGCAACGTGCAGGCCACTCGGGAAACTCTGGCGGCCAAGAAAATCCCAATCCTGGAAGAAGATGTGGGAGGCAACAGCGGTCGGACCATTACACTCTATATGGATGATGGGCGCGTACTTCTGCGGGTAAATGGGCAGGAACGATACCTTTACAAGGCATGAACTATGGCACAGGCAGAAGAAATGAAATCCCAGATTGAATCCATGCTCAAAAACATCGATGGCCTGCCATCGTTTCCGGGCATTGTGCAGAAAGTTCTTTCCATGGTCTCCGATCCAGATGCGAACTTCCAGGAACTGGCAAACGAAATCTCAAGAGACCCCGGGCTGACGGCCGCCATTATTCGACTTTCCAATTCCGCTTACTATTCCCCTTCGCGAGAGATTCGCTCCGTGCACGAAGCAATCGTAACTCTGGGCCTGCGCACCGTAAAAGACATCGTTCTAGTCACCACATCAAGAGGCATATTAAAGCAAAGCCTGGATGGCTACAAACTGGATGCCGCCGAACTCTGGGACCATTCGCTTCTTGTAGCCGGGCTTTCCGCCAGGGTTGCCGAGAAAACGAAAGTGGGCGTTGGACCGGACGTGGCATTTACCGCCGGGCTAATGCACGACGTGGGCAAGGTGGTACTGGCCAGCTTCTTTCGCAAGATCTACCGTAAGATCGACATGGAGATGAAGGAAGATCCATCCCTTCGGTTTACCGAACTGGAAAAGAAGCATATGGGTTACAGCCACTCCGAAGTGGGCGCGCATTTGCTAAAGATCTGGAACTTTCCCCGCGAATTAATCGAGGCAGCGCTGTACAACTATGACCCGGAAAAAGCAAAGATCAATCCGGCCCTCACAGCCATTGTGCATGTAGCCAATATGATCACGCTTTCGGCGGGAGTGGGAGTGGACGCAGGCGGAAT
>JAGRNC010000371.1 GCA_020440935.1 Leptospiraceae bacterium
CCAGTTGTTTTTCCCGGGCCAGGCCGTCGGAAAGCTGCCTTGCGCGAATAATGCCTGCCAGCTGATCCGCCAGAGTCTTTAGTTCATTTCGGGCGTTTCGACTGAGATTGAAGTTATCTTTGTAGGCTGTGAAATTCAGGAGTGCCACCGGCTCTCCATTGACATGCATGGGAAGACTAAAATAGCTTCGATAGCGCAGATGTTTTAGGATTTCACGGTCAACGGTAGCCCCGGCATATTCGAGATCAGAACGATTGAGTTTGGCCGCATCCGGGACATAAAATGGCTTGCCTCGCAGAAAAGTGCGGGCAAGAGTCCCACCTTCTTCGCTTATGGGTAATTTCATTGTACGCGCATAGTCGAATGAATCCCAGAGCTTCAGACGTTCCATATCTTCGAATGAGAACGCTTTGTAGCTGATCAGATGCTTCCCTTCTGAATCAGGTAGCATGATGATCCCGGATGCAATGTCGTATCGGCGGTGTACAAAGGCAAATATCTGATCGAGGATTTCTTCCAGATTGTCCGTCGAGGCGGCCATTCGACTGATCTCGGCCAGGCCTTCAATGCTGCTTCGCTGCTCTTCTACCTGTTGCATCAGGTTTGCATTGTTAATTGCGCCCGCCACCTGATCGGCGTATACTTCGAGACGGTTCAGATCTTCTTTCGATAGTCGATGTTCGCCCGGGTCAATACCCATGATGCCGATCACTCGATCCTCCAGGATGAGTGGCACCAGGGCAAAGCTCTTCAGCCCAAACATTTCCGCCAGAAGTCCGTTGAATTCGCCTGCATTGGCAGGGATTCGTCGCATATGGATGGTCTTCTTGCGCGAATAAGTGGCTTGATAGAGCCCCGCTTCTGCATTCATGGGCACCCTGGATCCGCGAACAAAAATATGTTGCTGCTCGCCGTAGTCCTTGCCGTAACCCCCAATGCTCTGAAACTCGCGGGCGGATTCATTGACCACGGTAATGAAAGATCCGCGCAAACCCAGAGATTCGACAGCGAAATGGCACACTTCCTGAACCATGGATCGCAGATCGGTCCTCTGATTTAAAAGGCGAGTAAAATCGGCCAGCGCTCTAGCTTCTTTCTGCAATTCGCCGGCTGTATCCTTTTCCTTCTCAATGGTTTGCAGTAGCTGTTGCATTCGGATGGCTCCAGCTACCTGGGCCACCATCCGTTCGAGTAGCTCGCGATCCTCTTTGGTCAGACTCACCTTATCCCGCCCGGCCAGAGTGACGATACCGATCGCTTCGTCATTCACTACCAGAGGGATATGGTAACACCAGGAAAACCCGAAGAATTGCTGGATCTGTTGGTCAATGGGAGAACGTTCCACTCTGGAAGGGTTTATTACGGGCATAAACCAACTCTTTGCCTTATGAAAACTCCAGTACAAAGAGCCGCTTTCGGGAACCAGCGGGAATGTGCGAATCGAATCGGGAATTTCTTCCAGAGGAACAAAAGCTCCTTCGCGAATGACGCAAATATGCGAAAGCTCCGTCCGTTCTGCATCTGGAAGATAAACGGCCATTCCATGCCTTCCCAGTACATCCTGCATGGCTTCGCGCATGGCGAAAACGATATCGTTGATATCCTCGCCTTCGATGGCGCGTCGAGACAGACCCGCCAGCACTTCATTATTCTTTCGTTCTCGATCCGCCAGAATCTGCTTTTCTCGAACCTGTTCCAGAAGTCGCAGATTTTCTATGGCACCGGTGATGGTTTCGGCTACCCGCTTCAGAAATGGGAGATCTTTGCGCGAAATTCGGTTGGACGCGGGTCCCGACCAGGCGATCAGCCCAATGGATCGATCTTGAAGTAACAATGGTAGCAATGCCACCCAATCGTATTTCCAGAACTCGTATAGCGCAAAGTCGATTGCATATCCCTGGAGGGCAACCGCATCCACCCGACTCAAGAAAATGGCTCTCTTTCGATGAAAAACCTGGGGCAGGGCACTGGCATCCGAATCCAGGGGAATACTCTGCACCACCTCGGGATACTGCGCCGGATCGTCCACTTCGCCGCGGAAAAATCCGGCTCTTAGCACCAGGTTCTGGCGCTCATCCGGCAGATAAAGTGCAAGGCTGTTTGCTCCCAGGCGGGACTGCGAAGCTCGACCAATGGGGCTGAGCAAATCCTCTATAGATGCGCCCCGATTGATCTCTCTGCCCAACTCTGCAAGCAGATCGCTTTCTTCGCGCTCCCGTTCGGCGATGAATCGTAGATCTTCGGCCTCTTTCTTCTCTGCGGCTATTCGTTCCAGATACAGCTGTTTTTGAACCGCGCCGGAGATCTGCGCCACCACTGCTTCCATTCGCCGTAACTCGTCCCGGTTCACCTTCCTATCTCCGGGATCAATGGCCGCAATACCCAGGACCTCTTCGCCTACCATCGCTGGAATCTCAACAACCGAAGTCATTTTAAGCTGTTCGACGACCAGTCGGTCCACCACAGATTCCGGGGCGCGAGTACGTCGAAAATCCAGATGCAGGGTTTTCTTTTTCTGAATTGTCCGATAAAGAGTGCCCAGTTCCGGCACGATAGGCGCGCGAAGGCCGAGAAAGAATTGCCTTTCTTCCTCGGGTAGATCGCCGATTTGTCCGCCGTTGCCGCGGATTTGATTATCCTTTTTATCGATTAAAAAGAAGAACATGCGCCGCATTCCCAAATGCTCAACCATGAACTGGCTGGTACGGCTCACGATATAGTCCAGTTCCTGGTGTTCGTTCACCACCCGGGTCAATTCGTTTAGCGAATCCAGGTCATCGGTGCGTTCCTGGACGCGCTCCTCTAGATCGCGCGAAAGACCCTCCAGCTCATTGAATGCATTCGCCAGTCGCATGGAGAGTGCGAAGGATTGACCCACGATGAAAATCATCAGCCCGTAGGGAGCCAGATAGATCCCGTCAATGGCAGCCATGGCCACAAGCACATCGTTGGTAACCGTTATCGCAAGAATCAGCAGCGATAAGCCTACTGAATATGCGCCCAGCCTTTTGTTTCGCACGGACTGAAACGTCCAGTAGATACAGAGCCCAACGGCCAGAAGCGTTACGATCTGCATGGGCGGTAACGTCGGTATGAAAAACCTTATCGGTAGAACCAGTCCCGATAGTCCGCAGGCCAATGCTATGGAAGCCAGAATCCGTTTGGGCCAGGTTGGCATGTCGGCGGGATAAAGCCTTCCAGCGAATTGCAAAAATGCCGCCACACCCAGGTATAGCCCCATATATTCGATGCGAATCGCAGTGCTGCCAGAGAGCCCATCGATGATGCGCGAGAATAGCTTCTGACCGCTCTGCGCCGACCAGGTAGCGATAGACAGACAGTACAATGCAAAGTACAGTGGCGCGCTTTCTTTGCTCCGCGCCAGGTACAGGCCAAGATGATACAATCCGATAAGCGCAAGACCCCCTACCAGAAAAAGCCCCAGCGCCAC
>JAGRNC010000372.1 GCA_020440935.1 Leptospiraceae bacterium
GGTTGTTTGCGAGACGCCAACCAGCGTAGATCGTCTTCATTTAGACAGCCATACAAATGCGTGTGCAGCTCGAAGGCCTTTTCCTGATACATGATATTACCAGGTCAAAATTCCATTAGATTGAGTCAACAGCATTGACTGTGGCCTGCGGCGGCATGGTTTTCGAACATGCGATGCAACTGGTAAGCTCATTCAGGATTCGTACAGATTTGGTCCGTCCAGTCTCCATACTCACTCTACGGGCAATTTTCGGGAGCGAACTTTGCCCACACATTCTCATTGAATGCGCGCATTCTCTTCAGAATCGGGTAATCGTCGCATTCCCTGGCGGATTAACAGCTCGGTTTGGATTACTTCTCTCGAATCGGGATCGGTTTGTTTTTTCAATGCAGATTCCAGATCTGGAGTTTTCAAGCTGCGCGCCTTTCGTTTGATCTGGTTTAAGCGGCGACGATGTAGTTCGCCTTCGAGAAGTTCTTGTAGTTCGGGATAGGTAGGATGCTCGGTTCGAAACTGTTGCATCTGCAATTCTATGAACTCATCGGTCCATTGCATGGCCCTCTGGCGCATGGTCTCCAGATACATGGGCGTAATATAGTATTGCCTGAGATCTTCCGCGGAATCGATCACGTCAACTGTCCTCGCGAACGTGGATGATGGTTTCCGGCGCTTTCTCTTCGTGAACGTCGATTTCTATGGCCGCCGCTTCCGATTCTTCTTTGCGCTTTTCGTATCCCGGGTCCTTTTCGCCCCGGCGCTCTTTGCCGGCGGCTGGCTTCTTCTCTTCTTCTGCCATATACCGTCAGTTTAGCGCCTGGAAAGATTTTTGTTCAATAAAAATTCCTTTCCCACAGTCCTTAATATGACCCAGCCCGCCATCACCGATCCGCGCACCGTAGCGCTTACTTTGCTCCTGCCGGCATGTCGTTTCCGCGACGTAACATCCGCTTCCTGTACCCGCAGCCCGGCCCGTAGCGCTCGGATTTGCATTTGCACGGTCCAGCCAAAATCCGGATCGTCCATACGCAGTCGCGACAGCGCGGCCCGACCAATGGCGCGAAAGGGCCCCAGATCGCTATATCGGTGCCGGTATAGAAGACGAATTAGAAAGGTAGCCAGCCAATTTCCGAATCTCTGGTGCAACAAAAGCCCGCCCTGCCTACGACCAATGCAGAGGTCGGCCCGTCCGGATACCACTGGGCCCAGCACTTTAAACAGGTCGGCGGGGTCATCGGAACCGTCGGCATCGGTAAAAAGAAGCACATCCCAGTCGGAAAATCCGCTCAAATACTCCATGGCAACAAGACACGTGGATCCATAGCCTTTCCGTTGGCAATGGGTCACTTCAACTCCGAGACTACTCGCCAGTTCCTGAGAGCCATCGTCGCTTCCGTTGTCGGCGCAGACAATGTGCGAGAACAATCCAGATTCGATCAACGGCTCCAAAACAAACTTTAGATTCTCGGCTTCATTCAGTACCGGCAGAATGACTGCGATCGAAGGTAAAATACGGGAAAGTTGATCTCGAACGCTTCCTGGAAGTGGACGGCGCATCAATCGATAAAGATCGGCAGCATCGTCCAGATCCTCCACCGGCTCTAGCGTTGCTACGGTCCATCCAAGAGTGCGAAATCGCTCCTGTTGCTGCGCAAAGACTCGATCGGTGGACCAATCCATTCCTTCGAATGAGCTGCGAATGGTTGCATCATCTGCCTGCAAATTATGCGATAGCCCAACAGTGCTGTATCCGCCGTCCCCGGCCGGGATCAATACAACATCGAATTGCTCCAGTGCGTTTGCCGCGCGCTGAGCAATGGCGGGCGTATATTCGGGAACATCTCCCCCGGTCAGAAGAATTGAATGCTCCGGCCAATCGCGGCGCGCTTCCAGAAATGCCTCGGCCATACGAAGTCCCAGATGCCCGGGCTTCTGAATCGACTGGGGCAGAGTGGGATACTCCTGTGCGAAGTATCCGGTGCTGTCCGGTTCAGAGAGGGAAAGCAGTACATCGCCTTCGAAAGAATGGATTACGGATTCCAGAAGAATCTTATACACCTGGATTGCCTTTTCGCCCAGAAAATTCGATAACCTGGTTTTCGCCTGTCCGGGCACGGGCGGCTTTACGAAGAAGATTTGTTTCAAGAGATGAAGTTCTTTTTCTCGAAGATGTCGAAGAAGTAATCCTCTTCGCCAATATGAAGGCCACGGTTTGGAAAGGCCTGGTCAAAGAACAGCGAGGCCAGGATTTCGAAGCGCTCATCGAATGGCAGACCGCTTTGCTCCCAGTATTCATTACGGCGCTTGATCAAATAAGAGATAGTATAATCGGCGCAGGCGAATTCGATGCCTGCTTCATTCATGCTGCGAATGAGCCAGTTCAGATTCCAGCTCTGAAATTCCCCCAGGGCTTCCAGGGCAGCAAGGGTAGGCTCATGTTGTCCCAGAGTTTCCACCATGTATAGCGCGGTGCGGTAATTCTCTGGATTATTGCGCGCATCCTTCATGACTCCGGACAAAGTCTCGTACATATGGAAAGTTTCGTGGTAGGAGTCCAGAATCAAAGTCGTGTACTGCGGATAATCGCCGAGCACCTGCAATAGATCTACAAACTTCTCGGCTTCGATGTGGTCTCTGAGTATCTCATCATCGGGCTCATCTCTTGGCTGCGGATCGATGAGCGGAACATAGAGGAATCGAGTCTCGGTAACAAAACGCGATTCCTTAGGAATATAATATTCGATCCGAACCGGTTCGATGTAATGATCGCTGAATTCGCCTTCCAGTTGCGGAGTAACGCTAAGGCTCTTAAGTTTGTTTACATCATCGGCCACAACCTTCTGGCCATGGACTTTTACGCCGGCCCGTTGCAGTCGCTTCAGTTCGCCGCGACTCGCCAGCTCCTTTCGATGCATGGCTGCCTCGGCCGAGGAGCCTGTGTCGGGCAGCATTACCCGCCGCTTGCGCTTTCTTTTTCGTCGCAGGTGCGAATCGTCGTCTGAATCTCCATCGGAGGAGTCCGCGTCAAAATCAGCGTCCAGGACGTCTCCCCCCGATTCCTCGCCAGGCGTGGAAGGGCCAGACGAAATGGGCGCCGAAGAAAGACCGCCCGGATCGGCCTCAGACTCTTCTTCGGCGAAATTTTCATCGGCGGAAGAATCGGATAGCGGAGCCAGCGGTGCAATTCCAGATTCGATGCCGGAAGCCCCTGAAGAATCGGAGGTTTCCGAATGTTCCGGCAAATCTGTAGAATTCGATTCTATTTCGGGCAGCTCATCCATCTTATTTTCCGGAGCGATACTCCTGAATCATTCGTCGTATCTCACCGGCAAGAACGGCATCCTGGAGACCATCGGCCACACTTTGTAGGCGCCGCACTTTCTCATCGGAACCGGTGCGAATCACGGCCATGGCTGCAAGCTGCAGTACTTTGCGATCTTCGCCTTCCTT
>JAGRNC010000373.1 GCA_020440935.1 Leptospiraceae bacterium
TTCTTGTCTTCCAGAAGGATGGTATGCTCCTCGCGGTGGTCCTTTGAAACCGATTCATCAAAAACGCCATCATTGAAAATGACGCAGTTTTGATAGATTTCGATGAAGGAAGTTCCGCGGTGCTCGTAGGCCGCCTTGAAGGTGTCGGTCATGAGCTTCATGTCTTTGTCGTGCACGCGCGCCGCAAATGTGGCGCCCGCGCCAATGGCCAGGGACAGGGCAGAGAAGGGGCGGTCCAGGGATCCTTCGGGAGTGGACTTGGCCACGGTTCCTTGCTTACTGGTGGGCGAATACTGGCCTTTGGTCAACCCATAGATCTGGTTGTTGAATAGCAGTATGTTGATATCCAGATTTCTTCGGATGATGTGGATTAGGTGGTTTCCGCCGATGGACAGCGCATCCCCGTCGCCGGTAATCATCCAGACAGATAGCTCCGGACGCATGAGCTTGAGTCCGCTGGCAACGGCCGGCGCTCTACCATGGATGGTATGAAATCCGTAGGTATTCATATAATAGGGAAAACGCGAAGAGCATCCAATCCCGGAGATGAACACAATGTCCTCTTTGGGCAGGCCAAGCTCGGGCATGGTTTTCTGAATGGCCGAAAGGATGGCATAATCGCCGCATCCAGGGCACCAGCGCACTTCCTGGTCGGAAGCGAAGTCTTTCTTTGTTAGTGTAGGTGCGCTCATATCAGGCAAGCTCCTTGGCTGTTTGTTCGATTTTGTCTTCCAGGTCTGCCACCGAGATGGGTCGACCTCGCACTTTGCTAAATGGCTCAATGTCCAGCAGGTAGCGAGCCCGAAGTAACATAGCCAGTTGCCCGCTGTTAATCTCGGGCATGATCACTTTCTTGAATTTTCGAAGTAGTTGTTCGAGGTTTCCGGGCACTGGATTCACATAGCGAAGGTGCGCATGCGACACCGAGTAGCCCTTTTCTCGCATATGCTCGACAGCCGTGCGAATGGAGCCGTACGTAGATCCCCAGCCAAGCATCAGAATATCGCCAGATTCGTCGCCATACACATCTTGATCCGGGATGGATTTTACAATCCCCTGGATTCGCTGGTTTCGAATTTCAATCATTCGATGGTGGTTATCCGGGTCGTAGCTAATATTTCCTGTGATACTATCCTTTTCGATTCCTCCGATTCGGTGTTCGAATCCGGCGCGGCCCGGCACTGGCCAGAATCGGGACAGGGTTTCCGGGTCGCGATCGTAAGCATGGAAGGTAGCAGGATCGGCGCCTTCCGGTACAAAGTGTTTCTTGATTTTTGGAAGATCGGAAACGTGGGGTAGCTTCCAGGGTTCCGAGCCATTGGCCAGATATCCATCGCTCATGATGAATACCGGAGTCATATACAGAAGTGCGATGCGCACTGCCTCAATGGCCACATAAAAACAATCCGATGGTCGGCTGGGGGCCAGAATGGCCACCGGGCTTTCGCCGTTTCGTCCATACATGGCCTGCAGCAGATCTGCCTGTTCGGTCTTTGTTGGCATACCGGTGGATGGTCCGGCCCGTTGCACATCTACGATGACCAGAGGAAGCTCGGTCATAACAGCCAGGTTGATGGCCTCTGATTTCAGCGCAATGCCGGGCCCCGAAGATGCCGTCACTCCGATGGTTCCACCATAAGAGGCTCCAATGGCAGCGCAAACGGCGGCAATCTCATCTTCGGCCTGAAATGTTTTTACGCCGTAGTTCTTGTACCGAGATAATTCGTGCAGTATGTCCGAAGCGGGAGTAATAGGGTAGCCAGCATACAGCATGGGCAGTTCGGCCAGATGCGCGGCCGCAGCCAGACCGGTGGCAAGAGCCGAGTTGCCGGTGATATTGCGATACATTCCGGGTTCAAAGTTGGCCCGGCTAAGTTCGTAGCGATGATGAAATAGTTCGCAGGTTTCGGCAAAGTTGTAGCCTGCTTTCAGGACTCGCTGGTTTGCATCGAGAATCTTTGGATGATTTCTGAATTTGCCTGCAATCCAATCCAGAGTGGGTTGCATATCGCGCTGAAAAAGCCAGAAGGTCATACCCAGAGCAAAGAAGTTCTTGGAGCGATCCACTTCTTTGGCTGTAAGCTTGAGGTCTTCCACCGCTGTCTTGTTAAGTTCCGATATGGGCGCTTCTACCAGATTGTAGTCGCTTCGTAGCTGCTCATCTTCCAGAGGATTGGAGGCATAGTGAACCTTGGCCAGGTTGCGCTCATCGAAGGCGTTGGTGTTAACAATCAGGGTACCACCATGCCTTAGATCCTTGAGGTTTGCTTTTAGTGCCGCAGGATTCATGGCCACCAGTACATCTACCCGATCGCCCGGGGTGTGAATATGATCGCTTCCAAAGTGGATCTGAAAGCCAGAGACCCCCGGGATGGTGCCCTGCGGAGCGCGGATCTCGGCCGGGAAATCCGGAAAGGTCATTAGATCGTTTCCGGCAATACCGGTGACCTTTGTGAACTGGCTGCCTGCCAGTTGCATTCCGTCGCCGGAGTCTCCTGCGAAGCGAACGATGGCTGTGGATACGCGGCTGGTTTTTTGTTCCGTTTGTAGCGTGGACATAGATACCTGTATAGACTATTAGAATGGGATTCCGATGTGGTTTTTCTATTCTTGGACGAATTCAGAGAGATTGCATGTAGGGCCAGAAACTGGCCTATTTCCAGAGGAAAACATCTCCCCTTTCTCCATGGCCACGATTTTTTGACCCTGTAGGACTGCGAATGAATTTTTTAACCCATCTGGCGCCCGGCCGTAAGCTGGAGGAGGTCCGATTCCTTAAGCGTTATAAGCGATTTCTGGTCGATGTCCAGCGCAGAGATGGCAGTCTTCTCACCGTCCACAATCCGAATACTGGCTCGATGAAAAGCTGCCTGAAGGAAGGTGTAAGGGCGGTGATTTCCCTGATTCCGGACCATAGCCCCGAGAAGGGTCCCAGGCTGCCTGGAACCCTGGAATTGCTACATGGCGGCAAAGGATGGATTGGCGTAAACACCATGCGCACAAATTCTATCGTGGCGGCCGCATTAAATACCAGCATCTCGCTACCCCTTGCTGCACGCGACGCCAGAGAACTGCTGTCTGCCAGCGCGCTGCAAAGGCTGGAGCCACTGGAACAAGCATCCGGCGGAATGGGCCCGCTTTCGGAGCCAGTTCTCGACGGGCTCTCCATTCGTCCCGATCTATACTGGAAAGGCTGGCTCATCGAAGTGAAGAATGTAACGCAGCTCGAGGATGACTGGATTCAATTTCCCGATGCTGTGAGCAAGCGGGCTGCCCATCATATGAAAGAGCTAGGCTCGCTCTGTCGCCAGGGATTTAGCTGTGCAGTAGTGTTTGCCCTTTCCCGACCCGAGGGGACGTTCTTTCAACCGGCAGATTCCATCGATCCTGATTTTGGCGCTTTCCTACGCGAGGCGCACGATTCCGGTCTGCAGATTATCGCACGG
>JAGRNC010000374.1 GCA_020440935.1 Leptospiraceae bacterium
TACTGGCAGTTGCGAAACACTGTGAGGTAGATCAAATACCCCCATTCTATGACCGGGGCAATCTCGCCGGGGGTCTTGCCCGATGCAGTGCGGTGGCGGTACCAATCGGGTACGGGAGGAAAATCTACAGTTCCCAGGTTTGTGTCGTTGAGGAATAGAGCAGGGCCTTCTTCGGTGAAGCGCACCTGGTAGGGGGAGCGATGATCTAGCCGTACGCTGATCACGGTGGGCTTTAAACCAAAATGCCCTCCGGTTACTCGGATCTCTTCTGGCGCCTTAAAGCGAACCGTTTCGCTCTGCTCCTGGAGAGGAATATGATCGAAAGTGAAGATGAAGTAGTCTTTTGCCTTAAAATCTCCTTTCTGCAGGGATTTCTCATCGAAATGGATGCCCAGGCGTAGCACATCCTGCTTGATTATGGATTCCACCGGTATCTCCCGGTATTGTCGCTCGAATTGCTCGAGGGTTTCCAGAGTGGTCATGGGATCCTGAGTATAGGATACTCCGGCTTCTTGTTTCATTTCCATAGTCGAGTCACCAGAATTGCCAGTAGAATGGCCCATGCAAGTGGAAAAAGACGATTCTACACCTGCCGTCGTATGCGACTGACTTGACGGAGGACCGATTCCCTGTACCAATGGGCGCTGATTTCATGAAAAAGATCCTCCAATTCCCCGTCCCGTTTTTAAAAGCTTATCCGCCGGTCTGGATTGCTATTTTTTTCGTTTTGATTGGAGCTGACCTGGCCTCCAAGAAAGCAATCACCAACGAAATGAATTTTGGCCTGTCTCAGTCCCAGCGCATTGAGGCCGGGGTGTTTTCGGCATCGGGAACTCCGGCCGAGACCGACCAGACCAACTACGTTAGCATCCTGGGCGACAACGGAAAATATATCCGGCTGCGCCTTGTATTTAATGATCGATTCCTGTTTGGCTCCGGACCTTCCGCTCCTGTGCTGGGCATCTTTTTGACTGCCGCTGCCATCCTGTTCCTATTTTTCTACCGATGGAAGACCTATGGGGCGGGACATCCTCTGGCCTGGTTATTCGTGTTCTCTGGCGCAGTGGGCAATCTAATCGACAAGCTATTCATCAAGAGTCTTACTACTCGCGAATGGGTTCTTAGCTTTGGTCCGCAGAAGGGACATGTGAGCGGTGTCGTGGATTTTGTGGAATGCATCTGGTTTGGACTACATCAGTTCGATGACGTATGGCCTTTGAAGTGGCTATCCTGGGATACATGGCCTATTTTTAACCTGGCCGATAGTCTTATTGTAGTAGGAATCTGTATTCTCGTTATCACCATCGGCCTTTCCCCCGATCCTGCGAAAGAGACTACCGCGGAGAAGGCGGATGTCTGAAAGGGCTTCAGAAAAGAGCCTGATCGAAAAAACCCTGAAAGGGGACCAGCGAGCCTTTATGGAGCTGGTCACCCCCTACCGTACTCGTTTAGTTCGAAAGGCGATCTCTATGCTGGGAAACCCCCAGGACGCCGAAGACATTCTGCAGGAGGCTCTGGTTACTGCCTACAGAGCTCTGAAGTCTTTTCGCGGTGAGAGCGGCATCTATACCTGGTTGTATAGAATTGTTGTAAACAAGTGTCGCGACTTTCATCGTAGCAAGAAGAACGCTCCATCGGACTCGCTGGACAACGTGGCTTTCATGATTCATGACGAAAGAATCGATCTGGAAAAAAATCTCGAACTTTCCACAGAATCCACTTATCTAATTCAGCAAATCAACACGCTGGATGAGCGATACCGCGAGATCCTGGTGATGAGATACTTTGATGACCTTTCCTACCAGGAAATTGCCGGGATTCTGGACATTCAGGTAGGGACGGTGAAAAGCCGACTGTTTAAGGCAAGGGAGCTGCTAAAGCGCGCCATTTTACAGGACGGCAAAGGAACGGATTTTTTTGAGCAAGCGCAATGACATAGATAAGTATCTCCAGGAACCCGAGCTGCCATCCGGCGAGGAGCTGGCCGCTATGAGCGAGGCAGATCGAAAGGCAGTGCTGGAACATCGAAACCTGGATCGGTCCCTTCAATCCGTATTTCAGGATCTTGCCCAGCGGGCCCATCCGCCCGTGCTGGACGATCGTGCATTTCAGAGAAATCTTCTGAATGCGCTGGAAAACGAAGTGCCCGGCTCTGAAGGAATCATCGATAAACTTAAATCCTTAATCTCTCCCGGATTTTCCCTGTATGCTGGCGGAGGCGCGGTAGCGTTTGCTACCGTGCTTCTGGCCGTCTTTCTCTGGCAACCCGACGCTGGCATGCAGCAAACCGCGATGAAAGAATCCGCATCGGCTCCGGCTACAGAGGAAAAACTCGATGATGCTGCGGACTCCGATTCCCAGGGTCCGAGCATGATGGCGCAGAATCAGCCCGGCAATTTGGAGCGAAATCCAAATCCACATGCAGAATCCAATCCGGAGCAAGCCCGAGTGGCTATGGGTCATCCACCGGCCGCGGCCGAGGATCCGGGCGCTGTCAAGTCTAGAAACCAGCAGTCCGAGCAGGCCGAGGAATCGGATACCGTAGCCGCTAACATGCCCGATGTAGAAACTTCGCCTCCTAATGGGCCCAATGCCAACGAAGTTACGCAGGGCTTCATGAACGAGCGCTATGCGGCCAGCTTTAGCAAAGAAGCCCAGCTCAAGCGCGCGGTGAAGAATGCAGCCACTCCGGAAGCAAAAAGAAAAGCCCTGGATGATCTTCTGGAATACTACGAAGGCAAGAAAGAAGACGATAAAGCCGAAGAAGTGCGCAAGCAAATCGCCGAGCTTCCCTGACATTGAGGGCCAAATCCAGGCCCGCAATAAACCGAATCCTATTTTTTGGGCGCCACGCGACCCTGCGATACCAGAAACTCGATCGTCTGTTTAATGGCAGCGGTAGTCTCCGTTGGCGCCCAATCCAGGACTCTCTTTGCATGTTCGGCGGAAGGAATCGCCTGCCATTGTAAAAAGTGCAGCTGACCGGCCGGAAGCATGGGCGATTTTCCGGTGATTCGGGCTTTTAGCTCGCCGCTAGCAGAAAACAATTTTGCAAACCAGAGGGGCATCACCGAAGGAACCTTTGTCTCTGGCCGGATTGATTTGACCACGTTTGCCAGTTCTTCCAGGGAAAAGTATGCGTCGCTCAGGATGAATCGATCGCCGGTCTTCGCCTTCTGCGCGGCCAGAATATGGCCTCGGGCACAATCCTCGGAAAACACCAGCGGAAATCCACCGGGTAATAGCAAGGGGACCTTCTTGTTGATTAGATCGGCAATGAAGTCGTTGGAGCCAGGCGATCCAACGGGGCCGGGACCAAAGAGTCCCGATGGGTGCGTAAACACAACATCGAGGCCGGATTTTATTGCTTCCACTGCTGCTCGATCGGCGGCCTGCTTGGAGCGCTCATAGTAGGTGCCCTTGGGTTTTGCATCGATGACCGAC